>CAYIQV010000378.1:0-2047 GCA_964365635.1 uncultured Acidiferrobacteraceae bacterium | reverse complement strand
GAAGAAGCTCGGCGGCAGCGTGCGTCTGGCACTGGCGCAGTACCGCGAACTCGCGGCCTTCTCCCAGTTCGCCTCCGATCTCGACGCCGCTACGCGCAAGCAGCTCGACCGCGGTCAGCGCGTCATGGAACTGATGAAACAGCCGCAATACTCGCCCATGACCGTGGCCCAGATGGCGGTCTCGCTGTTCGCCGTGAACGAAGGCTTTGTCGACGACGTGCCGGTCAACAAGGTGCGGTCCTTCGAGGACGCGCTGCAGTCGCACATGAAGTCGCAGCACGCGGCGTTACTGGAGAGCATCAACCAGAAACCGGAATACACCGATGACGTGGCCGCGCAGCTGCGCCAGGCCGTCACCGACTTCAAGGCGCATCACACCTTTTAATTAGGGAAGGTCTGATTAATTATGATTATTCGACGCAAAGACGCTAAGACGCAAAGAAGGGCGCGGAAAATGAATGAAAAAATCTTTGCGTCTTTGCGTCTTTGCGTCAGAAACTACTAAAGCAAAAGTTCTTTAAAGTAAGTAAACACCATGGCCGTCGGCAAAGAGATACGCAAGAAGATCAAGTCCATCCAGAACACGCAGAAGATCACGCGTGCGATGGAGATGGTCGCGGCCAGCAAAATGCGCCGCGCCCAGGAACGCATGCAGGCGGCGCGCCCGTACGCCGGGAAGATTCGTAACGTCATTACCCACTTGCATTACGCGCATCCCGAATACAAGCACCCGTTTGTGATCGAGCGCGAGGCCAAACGCGTCGGCTTCATTGTCGTGACCTCGGACCGCGGCCTGTGCGGCGGCCTCAACACCAATCTGCTGCGAGCGGCGCTGGTGGCGATGAAAGAGTGGTCCGGTAATAAGGCCAGCATCGAGGTCTGCACCATCGGTTCCAAGGGGTTCGGTTTTTGCAAGCGCATCGGCGCGAACATCGTCTCGCATGTGTCCCACCTCGGCGACAGCCCGCGGCTCGAGGATCTCATCGGCGCGATCAAAGTCATGCTCGATGCCTACAGCGCTGGCAAGCTCGATCGCCTGTATCTGGTCTACAACAATTTCGTCAACACCATGACGCAGAAATCCATGGTGGAACAACTGCTGCCGTTGCCGCCCTCGGAAGCGGACAGCGCCAGGCTGACGCACCACTGGGACTATATCTATGAGCCCGAGTCCAAAGAGGTGCTGGACGACCTGCTGACGCGTTATATCGAATCGCTGGTCTATCACGGCGTGATCGAGAACATGGCGTGCGAACAATCGGCGCGCATGGTGGCGATGAAAGCCGCGAGCGACAACGCCGGTAACCTGATTGACGAGTTGAAGCTGGTGTACAACAAGGCGCGCCAGGCGGCGATCACACAGGAGATCTCCGAAATCGTGGGCGGCGCCGCGGCGGTATAACGGAAAAACGAATTTCTTAAGTTTGAGGCATAGACATCATGAGCAGCGGAAAAATTGTACAAATCATCGGCGCGGTTGTGGACGTCGAGTTCCCGCGCGAGTCGCTTCCCAAGGTTTACGACGCGCTGAAGCTTAAGGACGGCGGGCTGACGCTCGAAGTCCAGCAGCAGCTCGGCGATGGCGTGGTGCGTTGCATCGCCATGGGCACCACCGACGGCATCAAGCGCGGACTGGAAGTCACCGGTACCGGCGCAGCGATTTCCGTGCCGGTCGGCGTTAAAACCCTGGGCCGCATCATGGACGTGCTGGGCAACCCGGTGGATGAAAAGGGCCCGATCGGCGCGGAAAAGCTGCTGCCGATCCATCGCGCGGCGCCCTCGTACGAAGACCAGGCCGCCAGCGCCGAATTGCTCGAAACCGGCATCAAGGTTATTGACCTCATCTGCCCGTTCGCCAAGGGCGGCAAGATCGGCCTGTTCGGCGGCGCCGGCGTGGGCAAGACCGTGAGCATGATGGAGTTCATCCGCAATATCGCCATTGAGCACAGCGGCTACTCGGTGTTCGCCGGCGTCGGCGAGCGCACCCGCGAGGGCAACGACTTCTATCACGAGATGAAGGAAGGCGGCGTGCTCGACAAGGTGGCGC
>CAYIQV010000377.1:0-2064 GCA_964365635.1 uncultured Acidiferrobacteraceae bacterium | reverse complement strand
GGGTTTATCGCTGCGATAACTCGGTGTCATGGGGTCGGTCCAGTAAAGAATCTTGCGTTTCGACTCTGGCGTCGCCTTCGATTCTGCTGTTTCCGTTTTGCCGGTGAAGTAACGCCATCCCGCCACGGAAATGCCAAGGACCATGACCATTACAGTGATTCCGATAAATATCCTTCTACGATTCATGGCTGTGGTTCTCCGGTCAGATACAGAAGTTCGGCCTGGGTCTTGGCGCGCTCGACGCGCAGCCGCAGGTATTCCAGATCCGTGTCAAGCGAGTTCATGAGGGCCTCGCGGTAGTTCGACTGGTCGCGCGCAAAACCGGAAACCGTAATCTGGGTTTCGCGGTGGGTCGCGGGAAGGAGTTCCTCCGCATAAATTTTTTCGCGCGCGGTCAGGGCATCGAGTTCGGCGCGCAGGGAGCGGTCCATGGCCTCCAGCTCGCGCCGCTTGTCATCCACCTCGTAACGCGCGCCGGCTTCCCGCGTCTGTTTCTCGGCGAGTTTCCGGTCCTGGCGCTTTTCCCGGAAGAAGGGCATATCGAGCGTCACCATGGCGGTGAGCATGTCCGGGCGCTCCATGCCATTGGGCGCGGCGCGGCGGAATCCGTAGGATACATCGAGCATCACGCCGGGCTTGTAGTCCTGATGCGCCATCTCGACCTCAAGGCGCGCTCCTTCCAGTCCGGACTGCGCCGTGAGCCACTCCGGATGGCGGCTGGGGTCGAACGTTTCGGCCACCACCGGCAGGGCAGGCAGTTCGGAAGACAGCGGCCCATAGGCGGCATCGCCAATCCAGCGCGCCAGTTGCGCCTGCAGGCGAATGGCCTGCGCGCGGATCGCCGGCTCGCGCTCCTTCAGGCGCGCCAGCGCCTGACGTGATTTCAGGACGGACTGTTGCGTCTCTTGCGCCGCGCGATACCGTGCTTCCGTGGACTCCAGTTGTTTTTTCGCCAGACGGCGCGATTCATCCAGCACGCGCAAGGACTGCTGCTGGAAATAAAGTTCCAGCCAGGTTTGGCGTACCTGTTTCAGGAGGCGACGGCGTTCCATTTCGACCTGCGCCTGCTCGCGCGTCAATTCCTTTTCGGCCCGCAGGCCCTTCAGCTTGAGTGTGCTGCCCGGCGGAAAGGATTGGCGCAGGCCGACCACGGTCATGGTCATGTCTTCGCGGTCGAGGCGGTAGGAATCGGTGGGGACGTTGACCACGCCCAGCGTCAGCTGGGGGTCGGGCAGTCGGCCTTCGTACACCACGCGCTCGGCAGCCGCGTCGGCGTTGGTGCGATGATGCTGAAGCCACGGGGCGTGCTCGACCGCGAGGTGTTCGGTCTCGGGCAGCGTCAATTCCGCCGCGGCGCCGGCACGGGGCGCGCCGATCAACAGGGTAAGCAGAATACCCGCAACGCGGGGCAAAACATTGGGAACAGTCATAACTCTCTCCTTGCAAACGTGGAACAAGCAACGTCGCGCGCCGAGGCGCGCCGGAGAGACTCAGAGCAACAGCGTGAGATTCCGGATGTGCAGCGGAGGGGCGGGGATGTCGGGTGAATAGAAATCGTAGCGCGGATGTTGCGCGGTAGGCCGCAGATAGATGGAAACCGGCAGCAGGGTGAGGAGCACCGGTGTAGCGGCCACCTGGTCGAGTGCCGCCGCGATCGGCGAGGCCGTGTCGGGCAGTTTGCAATTCAGCGCGGTGGCCGGCCCGCAGTCATTCATGTCCGACGCCACCATGCCCTGATGATCGGGACAATGCACGGACGCCTGATCCATGTGATGGGGCTGCGCCATGACGCAGGGCGCAGCGGCGGCCACAAACCACAAGGATGCCATCACGGCCAAGGCGCCACGGGCAATTGGTTTCAGTTTTCGGCGAATCCAGTGCAACATGCCGATAAGTGTAGCCCTAAGGCGAGAGGCCGTATAGATAGATGGGGTCACTGGGATTCAGGGGGTGCCTGAATGGCTGATATTTGCAGGGCGGGCAGGGCTTTTAACCAGTAGCCCGTATGGACGACTGCATGGATGCAGGAGGTAGAGCACCAACAGTAGGCGCTTTAGGCGACGC
>CAYIQV010000376.1:0-2067 GCA_964365635.1 uncultured Acidiferrobacteraceae bacterium | reverse complement strand
TTGGCCGTGCCGGGACCGAGGCGGTATTCCTTCACACCCTCGAGCGGTCCGGGATGGTTCACGGTGCCGAGATTGATGACTTCCAGCGTCGCGTTCAGCGCGCGCGCCAGCACGCAGATGGCCGCGCCGCCATTGGCGAAGTTACGCACCATCTCTCCGGTCACGGCCTGCGGGAAGGCCGAGACCCCTTCCTCCGCAACGCCGTGGTCGCCCGCGAACACGGTAATGTGCACCTGCTCGACGCGTGGCTGGGCGGTGTCCTGCAACGCCGCGAGCCGGATCGCCAGCGCCTCCAGCCGGCCCAGGGCGCCGGGCGGTTTGGTGAGGATTTGTTGACGCGCCTCGGCTTCAAGACGCCTGGCCTCATTGGGGGTGGCGGCCGGCACATTCAGCCAGTCGATGGTATCGGTCATGGCGATTCTCCTTTCAGGTAAATGGGCAGACCGGCCACCGTCAGCACCACACGGTTGCAGGTCTGTGCGAGCAATTGATGCAAGTTACCGGCCTCGTCCACGAAGCGGCGCGTGAGTTCGCCCAGCGGCATGACACCAAGTCCGGTTTCATTGCCGACCAGAATGAGCGTGCCCGGCAGTTCCGGCAACGCGGCGAGGAACGCCTTGGTTTCATGCGCGAACGTCGTGGTCGTAGGTTGGGGTGAGCCGGGCGAACCCCAACATGGGCGATTCATTCCGTTCGGGTTTGTTGGGCTTCGTGTCTCAGCCCAACCTATACCGGCATCGGTCATCAGCAGGTTGGTGAGCCAGAGCGTGAGGCAATCCACCACGAGGCAGCGGCCTTGGGCGGAATGTTTTTTCAGCGTGGACGCCAGCGCCAGCGGTTCTTCGATCACGGTCCACTCGGCCGGGCGGCGCGCGCGATGCGATTCGATGCGCCGGCGCATTTCCTCGTCGCCCGCCGTGGCGGTGGCGACATAGCACACCGGCAGACCGCTTTGCCGCGCCAGCGATTCCGCCAGCCGGCTCTTGCCGGAACGGACGCCGCCGAGGATCAGTGTCTTCATGCGACGATCTTCATGTCGAGCAGGCGCAGGATTCCCGGGATGTCGAGATGGGCCTCGACGGCATCGGCCAGCCGATCGATCGAGGCTTCTCGCAGCGCGCGATAGTCCGGCGATTGCGCCGCTTCGAGCCCGGCCCAGGCCAGCAGGGAATCGCAGGCAGCGCGCGATTCGAACAGCCCGTGTACGTAGGTGCCGAGAATCCGGTTGTCGTCACTGATGGCGCCATCCGTATGCGATTCGAGAACCACGGCCGGGCGCGTGAGCGCCGGTCCGTTTGTCACGCCTGCGTGGATTTCGTATCCCGTCATCGGTGCGCCGTCGGATGCGAGTTGGCCGCGCACGTTGCGTAATTGTTTTTCACGTTCGAGAGTGGTTTCCATGTCGAGCAGAGCCAGTCCCCGGCTGCTGCCTGGTGCGCTCTCGATGCCATGCGGGTCGTGGATGGCGTGGCCCAGCATCTGAAAACCGCCGCACAGGCCGACGAGTTTGCCGCCGTAACGCAGGTGACGCTGGATGGCGCTTTCCCAGCCCCGCGCGCGCAGCCAGTCAAGATCGGCGCGCACGGATTTCGAACCGGGGAGGATAACAAGATCGGCCGGTGGAATTTCTTCATTCGGGCCGGCGAAACGGAAATTCACCTGCGGATGCAGGCGCAGCGGATCGAAATCGGTGTGGTTGCTGATCCGGGGCAGCGCCGGCACGATGACGCGCAGGGATGCGCTAATGCCGCGGGAGCCAGGGATGGCGGGAGCGGCGACGCGCAATTTCCCGTCCAGCGGTATGGCGGCTTTGTCCGCGCGCGGCAGCGCATCTTCCGCTTCGATATGCAGGCCGTGCAAATAGGGCAAAACACCCAGCACCGGCTTGCCGGTGCGCGCTTCCAGCCAATCGAGGCCGGATTGCAGCAGTGAGATGTCGCCGCGGAAACGGTTGATGACGAAACCGGCCACCCGCGCCTGCTCGGATGCGCTCAGCAGCGCCAGCGTGCCCACGATATGCGCGAACACGCCGCCGCGGTCGATGTCGGCGACCAGGATCACCGGGCA
>CAYIQV010000375.1:0-2071 GCA_964365635.1 uncultured Acidiferrobacteraceae bacterium | reverse complement strand
CGTCGATGTCCACATAGGCCACGCGCCGGATACCGTGGCGTTGACGCAGCGCTTCGATGGCGACGCCGATGTCATTGAACACGCAGAAACCGGAGGCCGCGTTGCGACGCGCGTGGTGCAAGCCGGCGATCGGCACGAACACGCGGGTGCAGCGGCCCTCGACGATATTTTTCACGCCATCGAGCACCGAGCCGACAACGACAGACGCCGCCTCAAACACGCCCGGAAATGCTGGCGTGTCGCCGATGGGAACGAGGCGAGGGCCGAGCGACAGGGATGTCGCGTCCTCGGCTTCGCCTTGGTCAAGATAACCGGTTCCGGTGACGGATTGTTGTTGCACGCGCTGGATATAGGCGGCGGTGTGAAACAGCGCGAGATCTTCCGGTGTGCACGTCACCGGTTCCCCGTGGGTGATGCGCTGATCCAGGCCTTGTTTGACGGCCTCACGCCAGAAAGCATCGAGACGATCCGAGCCAAAAGGATGGCCTTGTCCAAAGCCATAGGCCGCGAGCGCCGCACCGTGGTAGACCTGCACGTTCATGGCGCGATTATATCGCTGGCGTACGCGCCGTGGGTGTGGCCCGAAGCGGACCGGATTACGGCGTGGTGGAGGAGTCTGGGTAGAACGTCAAATAGCTGCAATACACCGAGGCCACAAACACCGGCACGGTCACAAATCCCAGGCTCAGGAGCAGCAGATAACCCAACCAGTGGTTGTGATTGAACGCCGTGACGATGAGAACGTAGGGGAGAAAAAACACGATGCCGAGACACGCCAGCGACAGGGCGTTGCGCGCGCAGGTGGTAAAACTTTCGGTGATGGCGTCGAGCGGCAGACGATTGTCCAGCAGCGTGAGCGGTACGCTGTAGAGCAGGCCCATGGCCAGCAGCAGATGCAGCACGGACATGACCAGCATGCCCAGCAGCAACGGTATCTTGGTCGTATGGAGGTCGGTGGCCGTCAGTCCCGAGATCATGGAGCCACCGACGGCGACATAGCCGGCGCTGATAACCAGCAACACCAGCCCCAGCGTGATGATGCACAGCAGCGTGGTCGGGAAAATTTTTTCGCCGTTGGAGAAAATCTGGAACAGCGTGCGGCCGGGTTCAACGAGGTATGTCCGGAACAACGCCGGGAAATCCGTGATGGGAGCCACCGGGGTGGCGGGCGCCCGCACGGCAAGCAAGAGTCCGCCCAGCAGCATGGGGGTAATCAGGACCAGCACCAGATTGCCCATGAACGGGATGAGCTTCAGCAGGAAGGCGAGAATGAAGTAAACCGCGGTGGTTCCGAGCCACAGGGGTTTTTGTTGTTGCACCCGTTGCCAGCCGCAGGATACCCAGTCCGTTGTCTGCGCCATCGGCCCTTTGGCGGCGGTATCGGTCGGTGATGGAATCTCGTTCATGTCTGAGTGGAGATTATAGGCAGCACTTCGACGTCAGAAACGTTTGATCACCCACATCGGAATGGAGATGCGCGTGTCGAAATCGCTGCGGCGGAAATTCCCGCTGCCTTCCTGGTCGATGAGATAGTAGGGCTTTCCCTTGGCCGGGGTGACCTTGATCATATAGAGGCGCCCGTTCAGGCGGTACTCCTCGTGCAGCTCCGTGCCCTTGGTGGTAATGGTAATTTCCGGCTCCATCTCGGCGCTGGGCGGCTCTGCCGGCGGCGGAGTGTCTTTGTTCGGTGGGGGCGGAGGCGGCGGCACGGTCCAGTTGGACGGCGGCGCTTTGCCGGGTTCGGTTTTGGCAGGCTCCGCCGCCGAGGCCAGATGCCACGGAAGGAGTGCCGCAAGGAATAAAGCAAGGAGTCGAGTCATGGGGAATATTGAATCAGAGATTGAGTTTAATTTCTTGCTCGGCTTCGGAGGCCTCGAAACCGCTGGTTTCGTAAAAGCGGAAAATGGTGTCCAGCACTTCGTCGGCACTGTTGACCACGGTGAACAGGTCCAGATCGCTCTGGTCGATAACACCCTCTTTAACCAGGGTGTGCTTGAACCAGTCCAGGAGGCCGGCCCAGAATGGCTCATGCACAAGGATAATGGGCATGCGTGTGCTCTTGCCGGTCTGG
>CAYIQV010000374.1:0-2071 GCA_964365635.1 uncultured Acidiferrobacteraceae bacterium | reverse complement strand
TGAATATATTCCCACATAAATGCCGTCGGCTTGCGCGTCCCGGCCAAACTGCTTAGGCTAGTCGGCCTTTAGCCTATAAGCCGGTGTGTCCATGAATTTCGAAATCGCCCGCCACAACATGGTCGAGCAGCAGATTCGCCCGTGGGACGTCTCTGACGATCGTGTGCTCGAACTCATCGCCCGCGCCCCGCGCGAGGATTACGTGCCCGCGCCCTACCGCAACATTGCCTTCGCCGATCTCAACATCCCGCTCGGACACGGGGAAGTGATGATGTCGCCCAAACTCGAAGCGCGGTTGCTGCAAGCACTGGAGATCGCGCCCACGGACAAGATTCTCGAAATCGGCACCGGCAGCGGCTACCTGACCGCGCTGCTCGCGAGCCTCGGGCGGCACGTGGTGAGCATCGACATCGAACCTGAATTCACGATGACGGCCGCCACCAAGCTCGGACGCCACGGCGTACGCAACATCACGCTCGAAACCGGCGATGCCGCGCGCGGCTGGGACCGCCAGCAGCCGTACGACGCAATCATCATCACCGGTTCGCTGCCGATCCTGCCGGAGGCGTTTCGCCAGAGCCTGGCGCCGGGCGGACGGCTGATCGCCATCGTTGGCCAATCGCCGGCGATGGAAGTCATCCGCCTGCGGCGGGTAGATGCCGTCGCGTTCCGTGAAGACTCACTGTTCGAAACCGACCTGCCACCGCTGCGCAATGCCATCGAACCCGCCAAGTTTGTGTTTTAGTTTCCGTTCCGGTTTCCGTGGTGTAAATCAAGGACGGCCCCTGTGATCCAGCAGCTCACCGTACAACAACTCAAAGAACGTCTGGAAACAGGCGCCGACATACCCATGATCCTCGACGTGCGTGAACCGTGGGAATGCGCCATCTGTTCGCTCCCCGGCGCGACCGTCATCTCCATGCGCGAGATTCCCGCGCGCGTGGCCGAATTGCCCAGAAATATGGAGATCGCCGTGTTGTGCCATCACGGCGTACGCAGCCAGCGTGTGGCCAACTTCCTGCAGAGTGCGGGATTTGAAAAGCTCAGCAACATCGTCGGCGGCATCAACGCCTGGGCCAACGAAATCGACCCGGCCATGGCCAAATACTGAGCCGGACCGCATGAGCGAAAATCGATACGCCACGCCGCAGGAAGCCGAGGATGCGTTCTATGCCGCCTTCATCAAGCGAGACGTGGACGCCATGATGTCGGTGTGGGCCGAGGACGACGATATCACCTGCATCCACCCGCTCAGCGCGATGACGACCGGGCAGGCGGCTGTGCGCGGATCCTGGGAAAGCATCTTCCGCCATTCACCGCCGATGAAATTCATGATCACTGAAAAGTCGCGTCTGGAGGATGGCAAGCTCGCGGTGCATATCGTGGAGGAACACATCCATGTGAACAATGAGCCGGCGCGCACGCCGGTGCTCGCGACCCACGTCTACCGCCTGACCGACAACGGCTGGCGCATGATCCTGCACCACGCCTCGCCTTCACCCAAGTCCACCAAGCAGGACAAGCAGACGCTGCATTGAGCTGGCTGCGAAACCGCGGATGAACGCGGATAAACACAGTAACAAATGAATCCTGGGTAGGGTGTGCTGAGCATCAGCGAAGCGCACCGCACAAACCGTTAATGGTGCGCAACGCTTCGCTTTTGCGCGCCCTACGGGAGCTGTCTATTTTATAAATTGCTCGATGAGGCGAATGTTTGCCGCGAGCGCGCCGCGGTTTTCCTCGACCATCTTGCGCCCGGCCTCGCCGGCGCGGTCGCGGCGGTTGGCGTTGCCCAGAAAATCCCCGGCGGCCAGTGCAAGCTGCGCGGCTGACGGGATCTGCACGGCCGCGCCACGCTCGAGCGCCATCTGGCTGATCTCCTGAAAGTTGAACATGTGCGGTCCGAAGATCGCGGGCTTGCCCATGGCCGAGGCCTCGAGCAGGTTGTGGCCACCGGTCGGCACCAAGCTGCCGCCAATGAAGGCGACATCGGCCGCGCCGAAAAAGAGTTGCAGTTCGCCCATGGTATCGCCCACCAGGACTTCCACGGCGGCATCGATGGCGCCGCGGT
>CAYIQV010000373.1:0-2078 GCA_964365635.1 uncultured Acidiferrobacteraceae bacterium | reverse complement strand
GCGTAAGCTGCGTCGTCCTGATTACAACCGTCTCATCTTTTTGAGACGGTCTTTCTTTTTCGGCTGTAAACCCGTAAGGTGTATATATCTATGCTTAAAATCGGAATCGTAGGACTCCCAAACGTTGGGAAGTCCACTCTCTTCAACGCCCTCACCAAAGCCTCAGTTCCTGCTGAGAATTATCCCTTTTGTACTATCGACCCTTCGGTAGGAGTGGTGGGAGTACCCGACGAGCGCCAGGACAAGCTCGCTTTAGTTTCAGGATCTGAGAAGATTCTCCCTGCCGCTATTGAGTTTGTGGATATCGCAGGGCTCGTGAAGGGTGCTTCAGAGGGTGAAGGACTTGGAAACCAGTTCCTCTCTCATATTCGTGAAGTAGATGCCATTTTGGAAATGGTTCGCTTCTTTGATGACCCGGACGTTACCCATGTGCATGGAGACGTGGACCCTGTCCGTGATATTGAAATCATCAACATGGAGCTTATGCTCGCAGACCAGCAGTCGGTGAAGGGTCGCCGCGAGCGCCTACAGAGCGAGCTACGCGCGGGCAAAAAAGAAGCCGTGGCAGAGGACGCTATTTTGGCTCGTGTAGAGCAGGCACTCTCAACCGGCAAACTCGCTCGCACCGCAGAGCTAACGGAGGAAGAAGCAAAGATAATTAAGTCACTCAATCTTCTTACGCTGAAGCCAATTCTGTACTGCTTCAACGGCAAGGCAGGAGGTCACAACCTTGACGAAGTAAACGACGGTCGCGCAGAGGCGGCCTATGAGTATGTGGAGTCTCTCGGAGGTCGCTACGTGCAGGTAGATGCTCGTACCGAGCACGAGCTCAACGATGTCGCAGAAGAAGACAAGGGTATGTTCCGTTCCGAGCTTGGAGTACAGGTAGATGGACTCGAGGCACTTATCCGTACTGCGTACAAGACACTCGGACTTATCACGTTTTTCACAACTGGCCCTAAAGAAACTCGTGCCTGGACGGTGAAAGAAGGAGCACTCGCACCAGATGCTGGAGCCGCAATTCACAACGACTTCAAGGATAAGTTCATCCGTGCTGAGGTAGTTGCGTGCGACACGCTGCTTGCAGACGGCTCATGGAGTGCCGCGCGCGATAAGGGTCACCTACAAACAGAAGGAAAGACCTATGTGGTAAAGGATGGGGACGTGATGGTCTTCCTGCATAGTTAAAATTTTTATTAAGTTTTGTACATCAGAAGAGCTCATTAATGAGCTCTTCATTGGTATATGCGTATTCTGCACGTATTACTTATATAAATTGAAATTATATGAAGAAATTTACCGTGGGACTTTTTGCTGAGCGTTCTGCTGCGGAGGAAACCATTAACCGGCTTCATAACGAGCTTCACATACCCAATGAAGACATCTCTTACATCTATCGAAATTCGAAGGGAGATATCAAGGAGGTAGATGCAGATGACGTAAGTACTGATACTACGGTCGAGGGCGCAAGTAAGGGTGCAATGATTGGTGGCACGATTGGTGCAATCGCAGGTCTTGCTACGGTTGCAGGTATTATTCCAGTGATAGGTCCGCTCTTCGCAGCAGGACCGCTAGCAGCAGCGCTTGGACTTACGGGCGCTATTGGCACAACGGCAGCAGGTGCTGCTACGGGTGCTGCAGCGGGAGGAATAATTGGTGCGCTCACGCATTTGGGAGTTGGGGAGGAAAAGGCGCAGCACTACAACGATCGAGTGCAGGCCGGAGATATTCTCGTGACCGCGTATTCAGAGGAGGATGCAACGGAGATATTCCGTTCATGTGGTGCTATTGAGACAGATGTGTTTGTGGCGTCTGTGTAAGTGATTAGGATCAGATAAATGAAAATGCTACACCGCATCCAAGGGATGCGGTGTAGCATTTTCATTTATATGGTCGACAGAGTCCTTTCGCTGTCTAGACAGTCGCGCAGCAAGAGAGTACTGTCGACTACAGAAGTCCCACTAACACGGAAGGGTACCTATGTTCCACTTAACAGCGGAAGAGCGAGAGGCCCTAGAAGCTGCATCTTCGTACGAAGAAGCCGCTATGGTGGCGATTGACCATATGAGACGCCTCTG
>CAYIQV010000372.1:0-2089 GCA_964365635.1 uncultured Acidiferrobacteraceae bacterium | reverse complement strand
CGCCACCACCAAAACGGAATGCGCCGGCATGGGCTCCACTGTTGTGGTCACCCTCTTTTACGGCAACAAGATGTGTGTCGCGCATGTGGGCGATTCCCGTCTGTATCGGTTTCGCGGCGGAGCCTTGGAACAGATGACGCAAGACCACTCCGTCATCCAGGAGCTTGTCAGCCGCGGCCTGATGACCATGGAAGAAGCGCGCAAAACCATCGGCAAGAATCTGGTCACCCGGGCGTTGGGAGTGGATCCCGCCGTCAAACCGGATATCAGCGAGCAACCATTTCAGGACGAAGACATTTACCTGCTGTGCTCCGACGGTCTGAACGATGTCGTGCCGGATGGGGATATCGAGATGATGTTGATGGAGTACGGGCGCCATCTGGACGCCGCGGCCCAGCGCATGGTCGACACCGCCAATGACCGCGGTGGTCCGGACAATGTTTCCGTGATTCTTGTGCGCGCCAGCGGCCTGTTCGAGCGCAATAAGGAAGCCTTGCTCAAACTGCAACAACTGAAAAATCGGGTCTAAACTATGGATACCGGGCCAGCGTAAGGCCCGTGTGGAATTGGAGTTACTGGAATCGGGGAAAGTAAAATGGCAAAACTCATCATAAAATTCAATGACGAAGTCATCGACCATATCGACCTGAAGCAGGGCGACATGAAGATCGGCCGCAAGCCGGGGTGCGAGATTCACATTGATAACCTCGCGATCAGCGGCGAACACGCCAACATCTTCACCGTCGGCGATGATTCGTTCATCCAGGACCTGAACAGCACCAACGGAACCTTCATCGGCAATAAAAAAATCGCCAAGCACCACCTGAAAAATGGCGATGCCGTTGTTATCGGCAAACATACCTTTGTTTATTTCAGCGACGCGGCCAAGAAACAGCCAGAAGACTTTGCCAAAACCGTGATCATCAACCCAGGGGCGCGTTCGCAACCAGCAGAACCACCCAAACCTGCGCCCGTAACCGCACCGAAGCCGGCGCCCATGGCTGATTCAGAGCCCCCCTCCATCACTGTGGAAACGGCGTCCAAGGATTACGCACCAAAAACCGAGCGCCAAGGTGCGATTTTCGTGTTGAGCGGAGTGAACAGCGGCAAGCGTATCGATCTGACCAAGAAGGTCACCAACCTCGGGAAGATCGGCAAACGCGCCGGCGCCATTACCCAGACGGCGGATGGCTATGTCCTGGCTCCGGGTGAGGACGAAATACCGAAATTGAATGGAAGGACAATTACAGCGAGCGGCAGCAAACTAAAAAACGGCGATATTATTGAAGTCGGGGGTACGCGCCTGCAATTCTATTTAAAATAGGCGCGTATAAATAAAACTTCGAAGAAGAAATTAGACTGGATTCACAGGATTAAAACAGGATTAACATGATTTTTTGTTGCTAAAATCTTTAATCCTGCCTTCACTGCTGTACCGTGTAAATCCTGAAAAATCCTGCCTGCACTGTTGTATCGTGTTAATCCTGTCCAACTTATTTCAGCATTTCCAGCGCTTCGCCTAAACGCCGCACCGGAAGAAGTTCGATTTCGTCACTCGGTTTCTTGGGCATGTTGGCCGCCGGGATCAACACTCGTTTGAACCCGAGTTTCGCAGCTTCGCGTATGCGCTCCTGTCCCCGCTGAACCGGTCTTACCTCTCCCGCCAGCCCTACTTCGCCGAACGCCACCAGATCCTTGCCCAACGGGCGATTACGCAGGCTGGATAACGTGGCCACAAGGATGGCGAGATCAGCCGCGGTCTCGGTGATACGCACGCCGCCGACCACGTTCACGAACACATCCTGATCGTACGTCGCCACCCCAGCATGGCGATGCAAGACCGCAAGCAGCATGGCCAGCCGATTCTGATCTAGCCCCACGCACACACGCCGTGGATTGCTGAGATGGCTTTGGTCCACCAGCGCCTGCACTTCGACCAACAGCGGCCGCGTCCCCTCTTGGGTAGCGAGCACGATGCTGCCGGGCACATCATCGCCCTGGCGGCTGAGAAACATGGAGGAAGGATTACCCACTTCACGCAGGCCGGCCTCCGTCATCGCAAACACGCCGATTTCATTGACCGCGCCGA
>CAYIQV010000371.1:0-2097 GCA_964365635.1 uncultured Acidiferrobacteraceae bacterium | reverse complement strand
TGGCCGCCAACCAGCGGCTCAACACGGCTTACCTGCTCAAGGAATCGTTCGGGCAACTGTGGGACTACAAGAGCGAAGCCTGGGCCAGGAAATTCTTCGAGAACTGGCGCGCCAGTCTCAAGTGGCAAAGGCTGAAACCCTTTGAGAAATTCGCCGCCATGATCGAACGTCATTGGGACGGCATCGTTTCTTACTGCAAGCCCGAGAACAAAGTCTCGCTCGGCTGCGTCGAGGGACTGAACAACACGATTCGCGTCATCCAGCGTAAGGCGTACGGCTTCCGCGATGAACAATACCTGGCCATGAAGATCATTACACATTTTTTGCCACCGCTCCCGGATCATGCAAAAATCACCCACACGATTCCGCGTTGAGCCCATTTAAAAAAATGTATGATGGAACAGGTGGAGTTCATAAGAGCGTTAATTATGACGGCAGGTTAGTGTCGCAAAATAATGTTACGGGTACGTGGGAAACTGACGGAATGTATGGTTCCTTTAATATGACGAAACAATTTCGTTGATTAGTGAAAATATTGTCACTATTCCGGGGCTCGATAGAAACCACATGCACAGCTGTCCATGGGCAATTCGGGTTTTCGCCTGACTACAATCAGTCACGGAATGACGATCAAGATGATGAATGGAATGTAATAAATACCTGAAAATAAAAATCCCCAACAGGGGATTTTTATTTTCAGGACTTCTGATCTAGAAGGATGGATAAATTTTCAGGTCACTGAGTAATGTGTCCGCGGGTTTCTTCGGTTCCTGCACGACCGCGGTGATGGGCTGATAAACAATTTTTTCAAAAGGTTTTTTTGGCATGGGAATAATCCGGACAGGCTCATTGCCGGATACGTCGTTCAGGTTGTCCTGCGCCGGTGCATAGCCGGAGAGGGCGAGCAGGGCGGCAGCGACGGCCGCGGAGATCCAAATCTTGTTCATGTGTCCCTTTCCCTTGCCTGGAGAGTCATGGGGGTCAAGTCTTGCAATAGCGCATTCCACGCGCAGTCTCTGTGCGTATCTGGAGTGGCGCAAGGACGCCGATGGATAAAGGGGACGCACACCTTATCTGAAGGTGTTACCCTCGGCACATGCCGAGAATCGCACGCGCTGTCTTCCCCGGTGTCCCACACCACATCACCCAGCGTGGCAACCGCCGGGAAGATGTTTTTTTCAGTGACGCGGACCGTGCCGCCTATCTGGCGTGGCTGGGCGACTACGGCGCGAAATACAAAGTCAACGTCCTGGCCTACTGTTTGATGACCAACCATATTCACCTGGTGGCGGTTCCGGAAAGGGAAGACGCACTGGAGAAGCTGTTCCGACCCTTGCATACGCGATACGCCCAGCGCATCAATCGCGCGCAGCGATGGAAGGGGCATCTGTGGCAGGGCCGGTTCTTCTCGTCGGCGCTGGACGAGACCTATCTGTGGGCGGCAATCCGGTATGTTGAGCGAAATCCCGTGCGGGCCCGAATGGTGCGCCGCGCGGAGAACTACAAGTGGTCGAGTGCGGCGGCACACTGTGGACTCCAGGAGGATACCGTACTCACGAGCGAGCGGGAATGGTTGAGGCAGCTAAAGTCGGTGGGGGACTGGTCGAAGTGGCTCGCGGAGGGGGAGCGGCCGGAGCAGCTGGAGGTGTTGCGCGGGCATGTTGAGAGAGGGTTACCGTGCGGGGCGGAGGGATTCATCCGCAGGCTTGAGCGGCGGGCGGGGCAGATGCTACGGTTGCGGGCGCGCGGGCGGCCGAAGAAAGTCGAGCAGAAGGAATAGAAAATGTGCGTCCCCCTTATCCCCGTGGGATCAAGGGGTCAAGTATTTGAAACATTCAGCTTAGGACCAAAGACTTGAAACACAGCATCGCCGCTGGGTAAGCTGGCAATCACTGTCCCGAATGCAAGCAGGAAGAGAAACCTCAGACTCGATTGAAACCCAAGAACTGCGCCCCGCTAACCGCGAAGGATCTCGACGATCCTGTCAATCACTCGATCCAGGGTGGCGGGAGCGAGTCGCCCCACGCGATAGAGGATAATCTGGGAGTCGGCGGTAAAGAGGCGGTTGGGCCGAATGTGGCTCGGCTGTTTCAGTCC
>CAYIQV010000370.1:0-2099 GCA_964365635.1 uncultured Acidiferrobacteraceae bacterium | reverse complement strand
TTGAACCAGTTTCTTGTGTTTGTCCGATGGGCAGATGCTTGTTGCATGCGACACGGGACCCTATCACAGGCAAGGCATGGTGCATCATGGTCGATGAACAGGAAGGGACATTCGATGAAGGGGCGAGACTCTTTCAGGCAGGCGATTATGCAGGCGCGCTTCGGGTGTGGCGCGCGCTCGCACAGCAGGGACATGCCGCGGCACAGCTCAACTTAGGTGTCATGTACGCCAAGGGCCATGGCGTGTCGCCGGATTTTGCCGAGGTGGCCAAGTGGTATCGGCTGGCGGCAACGCAACCCTATCCCCAAGCGCTTCTCTACCTAGGCCGCGTGTACCAGACCGGTCGCGGCATCAAGCAGGACGATGGCAAGGCCTTTGAGTGCTACCGTAAGGCGGTTGATCTTGGCAGCACCAAGGCAAGAGTCCCGCTTGCCTGGATGTATCTCTGGGGCCATGGGACCACGCCCGATCAGGCCGAGGCGCGCCGGCTGTTCGAACTCGCTGCCGCAGAAGGTGAGGCGGGCGGGCTCGCCGGTCTGGGGGTAGCCTATCTCATGGACTACGGGGCTACGTGCGATGAAGTCACGGCATTGCGATACCTCCATGAGGCCGCAGAGAAGAAGAGCGCGTTTGCCCTTCATTACCTTGGCAGGCTGCACGCACGGGGCATCGTGGTTGAAAAAAACCTCGCACGCGCGACAGAGTATTTTCGGACAGCCGCGGAACTTGGTCAGCCGAATGCTATGTACGAGCTTGGGCGTATGCACGAGTATGGCATCGGCATGACAAGCGACACCGATGCTGCGATGCGCTGGTATCAGCAGGCTGCCCAAGCAGGCAGCCGCGAAGCGCGTAAGCGCCTTGATGTCCACGATCTTGCCGAGGTGATTCCGCTTTCCCGGAATGGGAACACACCCGAGCAGTCCGGAAACCTTCCTCCCTGATCAGATAGTCGAGATGTCAACCTCTGAAAGCCGGTAGATAGCATGTATTGCCGCATAACATCTTGCACCACTTGCTAATACCACCAGCCAACCGAAACGAGCAGCGCGACGAGACCCGCCCACCACATAATTTTGGCAACGAAGCCTAGTGCGGTTACCGAGAACGGAACCGAAATGACACTCTTCAGCTGGTTGAGGTTTCTAGCACCGAACGTGGCTACGGGATCGGCGCCCCCAAGGAAGGCGTTCAGACGGTGTGCATATGTGACTTGTAATGGTACAGCCGAAGCCCAGAGGGCTATAACCGAAACCCAGGTCAGGCCCATTGCGTGATGAAGAAGGAGCGCAAGAACTACACCTCCAACGAAAGCAAGCATAAATTCCTCGGAGCTTCAGATGAAGGCTTCAGGCTGGTGACAACATGGCCGGTATCTTGGGCCATCAACAATGCGAGAAAGGTCTAACGTTGGACGTAACCGGCCTGTGCAAGCGGTGCGAAGCGCTGCTTGCACAGGCCGGATTGACGACGGGTCAGCCGCGCATGAGAGCTTTGGCATCTTCCAGCACCTTTGTGAGTTTAATGTTGGTCCTCCGAACATCCTCGTCGGACCAGCCGTCACGATCGGCCCAATACTGGCCTTTGAAGAAACATCGTTCTGCTAAGTCTGGATTGATATCCCTGAGTTCAACCGACGCTTCCATCCACAGGCGCGACAAAGCCTCCTCGGTTTGAATGTTTCGCTCGAACTCTCTTTTCTCTTTTCGGGTTCGAGCGAGGTGAGGACGATCCAAGCGGCGGAAGTACAATATCGTTTCGTTCAAGGCTACGTAGAGAGATTTGATCGCGCGACGTTCTCTTTCACCGCGCTCCAATTGTTCCTTTCGGAGCAAGCCGAACCAACCAAGAACAGAATCGGCGGCTTTCAATATTACGGATGTCTCTACAATCATAATTCATAACAACGAGCGTAGCCTGGGTGAAACGTAGCGAAATCCGGATCATTCATCGCGGAAAACTGACTCACGCCGCAAGCTTTTGCACTCTCAGCTTTCGCTTTTGTTGCTTTGCCTGCCATAAATCATAGGCCGCCTGCATCCCTACCCAGCTCTCGGGGGTCGTGGTGGTCGCCATGCCGATACGCAACGCCATCTCGG
>CAYIQV010000369.1:0-2112 GCA_964365635.1 uncultured Acidiferrobacteraceae bacterium | reverse complement strand
AGCGCGCAGAAGATATCTTCTTCATCAACAACAAGACACAGCCGCTGACGGACAAAGCGCAATTGACCTGCCTCGAGACAGAAATTGCCAAACGGCTTGGGCAGCCGGAGACAACTAAAACAGGCGTCATCGCGATTTGACCATGCACGCCGTGGCGGCTGCGTGCGCCGCTGGCGGGTTTCTGAAAACCTCCCTCTCCCGCACGGGGAAGGAAAAGACTTTTGCAGCGACCTGCCAGAAGCACCGGAACATATTTGCCATGATTAAAATCAGATGGGGAATTGAATTAGTGGCTAACCACCCAGGTAGGCCTGCTGCACCTTGGGGTCTTTGAGCAGCACGGCAGCCGAATCGGTCAATATGATTTTCCCGCTTTCCATCACATAACCGCGGTCACTGACCTCCAGAGCGAGCTTGGCATTTTGCTCGACCAGCAATAGCGTCATGCCCTCCTCGGCGATTTTTTTGATCGTAGCAAAGATTTTCTGCACCAGCATGGGAGCGAGCCCCATGCTCGGCTCATCCAGCAGCAACAACCTCGGGCGGCTCATCAGGGCACGCCCGATCGCAAGCATTTGCTGCTCGCCGCCAGAGAGCGTGCCAGCCTGCTGGGCCTTGCGCTCGAACAAACGTGGAAACAGCTCATAGGCGCGGCCCATGTCCGTACGCACGCCATCATGGTCCCGACGGGCATAGGCCCCAAGCTTTAAATTTTCCTCCACCGTCAAACGTCCGAAAACCCCCCGGCCTTCCGGCACATGCGCAATGCCGCGGCGCACCAACTCATGCGAAGGTTTCCCGGTTATCGAGGTACCTTCGTAAGTGACATTACCCTTTGCGGGCGCCAACATTCCGCAGAGCGCCTTGAGCGTAGTGCTCTTGCCGGCGCCATTGGCGCCGATCAGGCACACGAGCTCTCCCTGTTTGACGGCAAGATCTATCCCCTTCACGGCACGGATACCACCGTAGGCAACTTCCAGGTTCCGTACTTCGAGCATAGTCATACCATCGGCCCACCCAGATAGGCTTCGATCACGCGTGGATCGCGCTGGACATCCGCAGGAACGCCCTCGGCTATTTTCTTGCCGTAGTCGAGCACGGCAATGCGGTCGCACAGCCCCATGACGAGCTTGACGTCATGCTCAATGAGCAAAAGTGTCACGCCATCCTTGCGGATGGTCTGCAACAATGTTCTGAGTTTGGCGGTCTCGCTGGGATTCATCCCGGCGGCCGGCTCATCCAGCGTCAGCAATACGGGATCGGTGGCCAGCGCGCGCGCAATTTCCAGGCGCCGCTGATCACCGTACGACAGATGCTTGGCCAGCGCGCGCGCATGTTGGTCGATGCCCACGTATTCAAGCAGCTCACGGGCGCGGCGTGCGATCGCCAGCTCTTCGGCGCAGGTGGCCCCATTGCGCCACACCGCGCCCACAATCCCGGCGTGCGTCCGCACATGCCGCCCGACCATGATGTTTTCGAGCGCGGTCATGTTGGCGAACAGGCGGATGTTCTGGAATGTGCGTGCGATGCCCTGCTCCGCCACCTCGTGCGGTTTAAGGCCGGAGACGGGGATGCGATCAAGGTCGATGAGGCCGGCATCCGGCGTATACAGCCCGGTTAGCACGTTGAACAGCGTGGTTTTGCCGGCGCCATTCGGGCCGATGAGGCCGTAGATCTCGCCACTCAGGATATGCAGCGACACCTCGCTAAGCGCGGCCAACCCGCCGAAGCACTTGGAAACGCCGCTCACGGTGAGCAAGCGTTTCTTCTCCGCAGTTGGAATTTTCTCAGCGCTTGGCGTCATAAAGGCTGGACTGTTCCTGGGCCAGCACTGCATCGTCGGCATCGAATTCCCGGCGACGGCGCACCGAGGGCAGTAAGCCCGCGGGACGAAAGATCATGATCAATACCATCGCCAAACCAAAAACCAGCATGCGCAAATCAGCGGGATCAACGAGGATGCGGCCGAACAGATAGTCCTGAAGTTCGCCGATATAACGCAGGGCTTCGGGAAACACCGTCAGCAATACAGCGCCCAGGATCACGCCGGGGATGTTGCCCATACCGCCGAGCACGACCATGCAAAGGACGATGACAGACTCAAACAAGTTG
>CAYIQV010000368.1:0-2116 GCA_964365635.1 uncultured Acidiferrobacteraceae bacterium | reverse complement strand
CGGCAAAGGTCAGATGCGGGTTGCCCACGATCAGCGCCGTCCCGGAAAATTGCCCGGAATCGCCCTGCGTAATAATCACCGCTCCGGCGGAGGTGCCAGTAAGCAGAGAAAGATATTTCTTGTCGCTGAAAAAGGTAATGTCCCGGGAACCGGCGGTGTCCAACGCGGCGACACGCTCGATAATGACGTCGGGATTTCCCCGCACCGTGCCATGGAAACGCCGTGCCAGCTCTGCCAGGGTGACGGGCATTTTGGATTTATTTCTTCCCGAGCTTCTTTAAAATCTTTTCGGTAATGTCGATCTTGGTCCCGGCGTAGATGGCGCTCTCCAGGATCAGGTCGTAGTTTTCCTGCTTGGCGATCTCGACAATGGTTTTCTGCACAGCCTTCTGCAGAGCCGCCAGCTCCTCATTGCGACGCAGATTATAATCTTCGCGGAACTCCTGTGTGGCGCGACGCAAGTCCCGTTTCAGCGCCACGATCTCGAATTCCTTCGAGCGGTGTTCGGTTTCCTTGAGCACCAGCGCATTTTTTTCCAGGTCCGTTTCGAGTTGCTTGATCTTGTTTTGCATCTCCACGATCTGCTTGTCACGCGGGCCAAACTCGGCTTCGAGTTTTTTCAATGCCGCCTCGCCCTGCGGCGCCTCCTCGATTACCTTAACGGCATTGACATAGCCAATCTTGAGTTCAGTGGCCTCGGCATTGGGTGCCGCGAGACAAAGACCCGCTGCGAGCAGCACGACCGCTTGCTTGAAAACATGAATTCGTTTCGCCAAATCTATCTCCTGGTACTTATCTGAGTGGGACGCCCAGGGTGAACTGGAACGATTCCGTCCTGTCACCCGGCTTGTCATTCATGGGTATCGCGTAGCTGAAGCTGAGCGGGCCCACCGGCGAATACCAATTAAACGCTAAACCGACGGAATAACGCAACTGCCCCAGGTCCACCTGTTCGCCATGACCATAGACCATGCCGCCATCCGAAAAGAGACTAAGGCGCATGGACTTGTTCTCGCGCGACTGACCGGGGAAAGGGAACAGAAATTCCATATTTCCCAGTACGCGGCGGTTGCCGCCGATCGGGTCGTACGGTGCCAGACTGTCCTTCGGACCCAGTGACCGTGAGCGGAATCCCCTGACCGTGCTGCTGCCGCCGGCGAAGTAATTCTTGTAAAACGGAAGCTCATCCGTTGCGCCATAGGCTGCGCCATAGCCAAGCTCACCCTTTGCCTTGAACGACAGGTTCTCGGTAATCGCCCAATAGCGGCCGAGCAGGTAGGTGAGTTTGTAATACTGGAGATCGCTACCGGGCACCGCGATTTCCGAGGAGACAGACTGCAGGCTGCCGCTCGTCGGCAGCAGCAGACTATCGAGAGAGTTGTGCGACCATCCGATATTCAACTTCACGATATTGTTTACCTGCCCATATTGGGCAACAAAATCCTGGGCGAGTCGGGCGCTGTAGATGTTGGTTTGAATGTCAATATTTTCATAATCCGCGCCCACATCAATCTTGTTGTCCTCGCTCAGCGGGATCCCGAAGAATATGCCGACGCCCTTGGTATTGACATTGTATGCCGCCGTATCCGCCGCGGCGGCATCGACCTTGCTGCTGAAGATATTGAATCCGCGGCTGATGCCGTCGTTGGTGTAATACGGATTCACATAGCGGATATTGAAATTCGTGGTGGAGCGCGAGTTATCGAAACTGGCGCTCAACTCCTTGCCGCTGCCAAACAGATTACTTTGCGTAATGCTGGCGTTCACCAGAAATCCATCCGTGTCGGAATAACCCACGCCCAGCATCAGGTTGCCCGTGGGCCGCTCCTTCACCGCCACATTGACGTCAACCTGGTCGGGGACGCCCGCCACCGTCGGGGTTTCCACGTTCACGTCCTCGAAAAAACCGAGACGCTGCAAACGTACGCGAGAGCGCTGAATCTTTTCGGCGTTATACCACCCGCCTTCCAGTTGCCGCAGTTCGCGCCGCAAGACCTCGTCGCGCGTGCCCACATTGCCGGAGAAATTTACCCGGCGCACATAGACGCGCTTGCCGGGATCGACAAAGAAAGTGAAAGAGACTTGGGACTTTTCCTTGTCTACTTCCGGAATAGCG
>CAYIQV010000367.1:0-2121 GCA_964365635.1 uncultured Acidiferrobacteraceae bacterium | reverse complement strand
TGTTCGAGTGCCAGGCGGCGGCCAGCGGTCCGGTCTCGGCTTCGCCATCGCCGACAACACAGGCGACGAGGAGATCGGGGTTGTCGAAGGCGGCGCCGTAGGCGTGCGACAGCGCGTAGCCGAGCTCGCCGCCTTCATGAATCGATCCAGGGGTTTCGGCGGTGGCATGGCTGCCCACGCCCCCGGGGAACGAGAATTGCCGGAACAGCCGCTGCATACCCTCGGCGTCGCACGAGATGTTCGGGTAGAGTTCGCTGTAACTGCCCTCGAGCCAGGTATTGGCGACCAGCGCCGGACCGCCATGGCCGGGACCGGCCACGTAGAGCACATTGAGGTCATACTTGTTAATGATGCGATTCAGATGCACGTAAATGAAATTGAGTCCGGGCGTGGTACCCCAGTGGCCGAGCAACCGGGGCTTCACGTGCGCGAGAACGAGCGGCTCCTGGAGCAGCGGGTTGTCGAGCAAATAAATCTGCCCGACCGAGAGATAGTTCGCGGCGCGCCAGTAGGCGTTCATTTTTCGCAGCTCCTCAACCAATAGCGGACTCTCTGCGATTTTGGGTCGCACCCTACTCTCGTTCATGATCTGTTCTCCTGAAAACCGGCTGATTTACGGGTCGCCATCACGGCCACGGCCGCTTGCGCCAGAATGATGGCCTCGTCCACGGGAATAACCCAGACCTCGGCTTTGCTGCCGTGGTGGCTGATGCGCATCTCGGATCCGACGGCGGCGTCATTGGCGGCCGGATCCAGCGCCATACCCAGCCCTTCCAGCCCGGCCAGGATCTTCGCGCGCACCTGCGGCGCGTGCTCGCCCACGCCGCCGCCGAACAGGATCGCCTCGACACCGCCCAGGACAGCAATATACGCACCGATATATTTGCGTACGCGATAACAGTAGACATCAACCGCCAGCTGCGCGTCTTTGTCGTCCATTCCCAGCAGCGTGCGCATGTCGCCGCTCGTGCCCGACAGGCCCAACAGTCCGGCCTCCTCGTTGAGCATCCGCTCGAGCTGTTCAGGCGACAACGCTTCGGCGCGTGCGAGAAAGGTGAGCGCGCCGGGGTCGACATCGCCCGGGCGCGTGGCCATTACCAGCCCTTCCAGCGGCGAAAATCCCATGGACGTATCGACGGCGCGCCCATCGCGAATGGCGGTGATCGAGCAGCCAGCGCCGAGCTGCACGGTAATGGCGCACCCGCCGCCTTGCCGTGACGGCGGGCGAAGCTCGCACCAGCGCCGCCACATCGCCTCATGCGCGAGCCCGTGGAAACCGTAGCGGCGAATGCCGTGACGCGCGCAGAGTGCGCGCGGCAACGCGTAGGTCGCGGCGATCTCCGGGAGCGTGGCGTAAAACGCGGTATCGAACACCGCCACCTGTGCGGTGTTCGCCCCGAACACCGCGCGGCAGGCCGCCAACCAGCGGAGCGCCGCCGGATTGTGCAACGGCGCGAGCGGCGCCAGCCGCCGGATCTCGGTCTCTACGGCATCGTCCAGCACGCACGAGGCCGTGAGGCGCGGACCACCGTGGACAACACGGTGCGCTACGACCGCAACCTTCTCGATGCCATGATCCTTGAGAAAGGCGCGCAGCATCGCCGCTGGATCATTTTGGGTCTCGGAAAAATGCCCGCTCGCCCGCCGTGACAGCGCTTCGCCCTCCGATGCAAACGCCGCGAGCCGGATCGAAGAGCTCCCCGCATTGACGGTCATCAAGACGATCTCCATTGCGCCCTCGTCAGCTCACGACCACGCCCAAGTGAAGGTTGATTTCAAAAATGCTGTGTAGTTTTGGACTCTACGCCGTGCAAACTGGAGGGTCAATTTCATCCCGTTGAATCCATTGGTTTTGGATGAACCAACGCGTCTACAGCTACGGAACGACGGATCAGATCACGCGCTCATTCCCGCCATCCACCGGCACTTGCGCGGCGGTGGTCTTGGCGAACAGCGGGCCGCACATTTCGGCGGCGAGTTCGGCGACGTCGCGACTGGTAACTTCGGTTTTCAGCACGTTGTTCTTTTTATACTGCTCGACCGTGAGACCGTAGTGCTTGGCGCGTGCGGCGAGCACTTCGTCGGTCCAAATGCCGGTATCGAACACGGCGTTGGGGTGCA
>CAYIQV010000366.1:0-2146 GCA_964365635.1 uncultured Acidiferrobacteraceae bacterium | reverse complement strand
CCGGCGTGCTCCACACCGCGAGTGCGAAACGTCCGTCCGGTTTGAGCACACGCCGCATTTCCTTCAAGCCCTGCAGCGGATCGGCGAACAGCATCACGCCGAAGCGGCACAACGCCCGGTCGAAATGATTGTCCTCAAACGTCAGCTTTTCCGCCGGCATGGTCTGGAAGGAAATTCCCGGTAACCGCTCCTTCGTCACCTTGGCCTGTGCCACGCGTACCATGCCATCCGCGGCATCGACGCCGAGGATGTGTGTGTGGCCTTTCATGCGCCGTGCCAGCGTCAGTGCCGGCTCGCCGGTGCCGGAGGCGAGATCGATGATTTTGTCTCCCGGCTTGGCATCGAGCGCGTCCAGCAGGGCCTCGCCCACCGGTGCCAACTGCGGCAGCCACAGGTCGAATTTCTCGGCGATTTTGTCCCAGTCGGGCTGATTATTTTTTGCGCTCATGGTCTGTCCTTCATTTCGTGCCGATAAAAGGGTATCACGGTATCGCTTTGACCGTACCCTGTTTTATGATGTCAAGCAGACGGCGCGTTGTATGGGGAGCCCAGCCAGTCGGCGCACGGCCATTCTTGAATTAACCATAACCGGGAGGACGAACATGCCGCAGACAAAAATTCTGCTCGATGAATCCGATATTCCGACCCACTGGTACAACGTCATCGCCGACATGCCGAACCCCCCGGCGCCGCCGCTCGGGCCGGACGGCAAGCCGATCCCGCCGCAGGCCCTCGGCGCGATTTTTCCCGAATCGATCATCATGCAGGAGATGAGCGGCGAGCGCTGGATTCCGATCCCGGAACCGGTACGCGAAATCTATCGCCTGTGGCGGCCAAGCCCACTGTACCGGGCGCACCGGCTGGAGCAGGTACTCGGCACCCCCGCCAGGATTTATTACAAGTACGAAGGCGTCAGTCCCGCCGGCTCGCACAAACCCAACACTGCCATTCCCCAGGCCTGGTACAACCAGCAGGCGGGGATCAAGCGCCTGACTACTGAAACCGGCGCCGGCCAATGGGGTTCGGCGCTGGCGTTCGCCGGGCAGATGTTCGGCATCCAGGTACGCGTGTACATGGTCAAAATCAGCTACGAGCAGAAACCCTTCCGCCGTTCGATGATGCAGACCTGGGGCGCGGAGGTACTCGCGAGCCCGACGAAACAGACGGAGTCCGGGCGCAAGATTCTGGCAGCCGACCCGAACAGCCAAGGCTCGCTCGGCATCGCCATTTCCGAGGCAGTGGAAGAGGCGGCCTCGCGCAAGGATACGAATTACAGCTTGGGGTCCGTGCTCAATCACGTGCTGTTGCATCAGACCGTTATCGGCCTGGAAGCGAAAAAACAGTTCGAGAAGATCGGCGATTACCCGGACGTGGTGCTGGCGGCCTGCGGTGGCGGTTCGAATTTTGGCGGCATTGCGTTTCCGTTTTTCGCCGACAAGGCGGCGGGCAAGAAAGTACGGCTGGTGGCGGTGGAGCCCACGTCCTGCCCGACGCTCACCAAAGGCAAATATGCTTACGACTTCGGTGACGCGGTGGGCCTGACGCCGCTCATGAAGATGTACACGCTCGGCCATGACTTCATGCCGCCCGGCATTCATGCCGGTGGCCTGCGTTACCATGGCGACTCGCCGCTGGTCTCGCAGCTCTATCACGAAGGCTTGATCGAAGCCGTCGCGGTCCCGCAAATCGCCACGTTCGAGGCCGGTGTCATGTTCGCGCGCGCCGAAGGCATCGTGCCCGCGCCGGAATCGTGTCACCCCGTGCGCGCCGCGATCGACGAGGCACTGAAATGCAAAAAGACCGGCGAGCCGAAGACCATCCTCTTCAACCTTTCCGGCCATGGCCACTTCGATATGGCGGCCTACGACAGATATTTCAGCGGCCAACTCGAGGATTACAGCTATCCCGAGGCGGCGGTGCTGGAGGCGATGAAACGCTTGCCGAAAGTGGGCTAACCGATAACATGGATGTTGTCAGAGCCACAAGAAGGAAAATCACATGGCGCAACTTTTTACGGGATTTAAACTTCGTGACCTTGCCATTCGCAACCGTATTTTCGTCTCGCCCATGTGCCAGTATTCGGCCACTGATGGCCTGCCCAATGCCTGGCATGTGGTGCATCTCGGCAGCCGCGCCGTGGGCGGCG
>CAYIQV010000365.1:0-2155 GCA_964365635.1 uncultured Acidiferrobacteraceae bacterium | reverse complement strand
TCGGCGTGGGCTATGACTACCTTGACCTTGAGCGTGACCGCGTTGATTACGACGAGACCAAGGACAAAAAGGCCTCCATCGAGTACAAGAACACCTCGCTGGATGCCCTGAGCGCGCGCGTGAAGGTCCAGCATCTGCGGCGCCGTTCACACTTCCTGGAAGGCAATGCCGGGACCGACGCCACCGTTCCTGAGTACCTGAACCGCTTTGTCGCGCGCTACGACGCCTCGAATGTGAATCAGAACCTGGTCAAACTCGGGCTGGACGCGACTCCCGCCGAATACTGGGATGTGGGTTTCGAATTCATTCTCAAGAGAAACGATTACCAGGATACGGTGCTCGGCCGTACTGATGACAGCCGTCAGGAGTATTACTTAAGCGTTGGCTACGGCAAAATGGATAAATTCCGCGTGATGGTGTTCGCTGATGTCGAGAACGTCACGAATGACTCGCGTCACCGGAATATCAGTACTCTCGCCGGATCCGCCTACTCTCCTTACACGCCGCCCACGAATACCAACTATAACTGGGAGGCCTCGAATGACGACCGGAGCTGGGCTGTTGGCATCGGGACGGACTGGGCCGTCAGTGCGCGGACCAAGTTCAATACATCGATTATCGCGCAACGGACCACCGGCACAGTGAATTTCACGGTTCAGCCGGGCGCCAATCCGACCACACCGGCGGTGGATATCCCGAACTATGACAACACCAAGAAGCTGACCTTGAACCTGAAGCTTACCCACACGTATACCAACGCGTTCGATCTTACCGCCGGCTATGCCTATGAAAGATTCCGGTATGACGATATCGCGTTTAACGGCTATCAGTACGTAATCGGTACCGGGACGACAAGCACCAGTTACCTGAGCGGTGCCTATGCCTTCCCCGATTATACCGTGCACAGTGTTTATCTGATCGGTACCTATAAGTTTTAGGCAGTCATTCGGTTCTTATCCTTGCCAAGGCCCTGCGGCATCGCCGCAGGGCCTTTTCCATGATATCCGGCCAGCGGCGCGGGGGGGTCGAATATTTCGCCGCCGCGCGTTACGCTTCCGGCTGGATTTCCCCCTAATCACTAACGTCAACCGCACAATTGATGGTCAAGCGGGGTAAAGCCTGATGACGATTTGGATCATTAACATCGCCGGCCTTGCCCTGATCGGCCTGATTATCTGGTGGTTCTGGCTGTACCGGCCGCCGGTACAGCGTGCCGCCGGAGCTCAGCCGATTGAAATCACGGTCGCCGATGGTGTTTACACTCCGGCGCGCATCGAAGTGCCGGCAGGCCAACCCATTACCTTGCGGTTCCTGCGCCAGGACCCCAGCCCCTGCGCGGAAAAGGCGTTGTTCGACAGTCTCGGTGTGAGCGCGGATCTACCGGTGGGTAAACCTCAGGATGTCGTCGTCACGCCACCGCAGCCGGGTGAATACGAATTTACCTGCCAGATGCGGATGTATCGTGGGATGCTGATAGCGCGATAAATTGCCGGGAAAAAAGCGGGGTCGACCGACCCCGTTTTTTTGTGTGGCGCGTAAAGTCAATTCATTACGTGTGTTTTGCGCGATGCTTCTGATGACGGTCGCGGTGCAGTTCGCGCCGGTCGCGCTTCAGTTCCTTCTTGTCCTGGTGTAACTCGCGGCGGTCGCCGCGGATTTCGGCGTTGTCCTGCTTGAGTTCGCGTCGTGCCTCGCGCACGCCTTGCTTGTCGCCTTCGCGCACTTCCCGGCGCAGTTCGCGGCGGTCCTGGTTGCGTTCGTGGACGTCCTGACCGATTTCACGCTGGTCCTGGATAATTTCTTTCCGGTCGCCACGTAGCTCTGGATTACCTTGAGGTGCGGCATCCTCCGCGTATACGAAGGGTATGCTAGCCAGCGCCAGGACGGTACCCACAGCGATGAGATGATGTTTTAACATGTTCCTTTTCTCCGATGATTGAAAGGTGCGGTTAATCCAGCGCGATCAGGCAACGCTTCCAAAGTGTAGATAATCGCGATGGTTCATGCTTTAACGCGCGGAAAACACTGGCGTTGACAGGGTAACAAGCCGTTTGCCATCCGCCGGCTGATGTTTTTCAGCTGCGCCGCGAGTATCAGTCGGCGGAAATGATATTTAACCAGTAGGCACCGCCGGAGGCGACAACGATGGTCAGCA
>CAYIQV010000364.1:0-2155 GCA_964365635.1 uncultured Acidiferrobacteraceae bacterium | reverse complement strand
ACAGCCCGCCAGAAAGTGCGCTATATTTATTCCTCTTTTCCATCCCCCTTGAGGAACATACACATGAAAGCAGCCAGCGGCATGGTTGTCACCATGCACTACACTCTCACCGACGACAGCGGCGAAGTACTCGACTCCAGCCGCAATGGTGACGTGTTTTCCTATCTGCATGGCCACGGCAATATCATTCCCGGCCTGGAGAGTGCGCTGGAAGGAACCGTGGCCGGATTCAAATCCAAAGTGACCGTCGCGCCCACCGAGGGCTATGGTGAAAAAAATCCGGAGGCCGTCTTCGAAGCGCCGCGCGAGCACTTCCCGCCAGACATGTCGCTCGAGCTCGGGGCACGCGTTTACGCCGACGGCCCCAATGGACCGATCACGCTGACCGTGGTCAAACTTACCGACACCGGCGCGGTGCTCGACGCCAATCATCCGCTCGCCGGCAAAACCCTGCACTTTGACGTCGAGATCATCGAAATCCGCACGGCGACCAAGGAAGAAATGGAACACGGCCACGTGCACGGTGAAGGCGGACACCAGCATTGAGAACGTGAGGCCAATATCATGGCCGGCGAACACAGGTTCACCCTCAACCTGGAGCACATCGAAGGTTACGAGTTCCGGCTGAAGTTCGATTGGCCGGACCTTCCGGATCTCACGCTCGATGAGCCCTTACCGCTGGGAAACCAGCAAGGACCCAACGCCTCGCGCCTGCTGGCCGCGGCCGTGGCGAACTGTCTGAGCGCCAGCCTGTTTTTCTGTCTCAGCAAGGCCCACACCACGCCACGCGGAATGAAAACTGCCGTCACCGGCAGCATCGTGCGCAACGACAAGGGACGGATGCGCATTGACCGGCTGGATGTCGCCATCACCATCGACAGCGACGCCGAACAGTCCGCCCGCCTCCTGCGCTGTACGTCCCTGTTTGAAGACTACTGTGTCGTGACCCAGAGCGTACGCCAGGGAATACCGGTGCACGTCACGGTTGCCACCGGGGCCGGTGAAATCCTGTATCAGGACTGATCACGCTACAGCAGGGGGATCGGCGACTCATCCGCCAGCCCCAGCACCTTTGCCGCCACTGCCAGCGCCTCTTCGCAAAACACATCCAGTTCGCTCCAGCGGTCCGACGAGCCCATGTCCTCATCCAAGCCATCCGTCACCACGCGCATACGGTATGAGCCCTCGTGTGCGCGGGCGCGCGGATTTTTCTCGGTGGTGACATAGAAACTGGGTGTGGATTCCCCCTCGCGCACCAGCGCCAGAATGTACCGGTACTTGTTGCTGTCGCCGCTTTCAATCTCGCCCAGCACCACGGCGCCATAGTCTCCAAACCGGTAACGGCGTTGCGGAATGGCGGTTAGAATTTTTGGTGCGTCCATGGCTCGCTCCGTGGCAAAACTCCGAAGTGCGATTCTATTGCATTCGACATGTGCACCGAAATGGTGCAATACCCAACTGGTGTCATAATAACCAGTCCTCCGGTAACGGCTAAAGTGATCTTCGATGTTCCGGAAGTGGTCATGGTTTTGTATGATGCCACTGATTCGCCCGTGGGCGATAGCCCGACGATGGTTTAGAAATGGACCCGCGGACCCGTGCCGGTGCAACAACAAGATCAGGCACACTTTAAATATAAAAATGCTGAATAATTTTCGGAGATTCCTGCAGATGAAAACCTGTGCCAACAAACTCTGGTTCTCCCTGGCGCTGCTGGCGCTACCGGCATCCGCCCTGGCCGCCGAGACACCCACACTCAATAACGCCAATACCGCGTGGATGCTGACGGCGACGGCGCTGGTGCTGTTCATGACGCTTCCCGGGTTGGCACTGTTCTATGGCGGGTTGGTTCGCACCAAGAATGTATTGTCGATCCTCATGCAATGCTTTGCCATCTCCGGCATGGTATCCGTCCTCTGGATATTGTTTGCCTACAGTCTTGCCTTCGGTGACGGCGGTACCGCCAACGCCTGGCTCGGAGGATGGGACAAGGCCCTCATGGCCGGCATCGGTGTCGGCACACTCAAGGGAACCATTCCCGAAACCGTGTTCGCCATGTTTCAAATGACTTTCGCCATCATCACGCCGGCGCTGATAGTCGGCGGATTCGCGGAACGCATGAAATTTTCCGCCATGATGCTCTTCAGCCTGCTGT
>CAYIQV010000363.1:0-2158 GCA_964365635.1 uncultured Acidiferrobacteraceae bacterium | reverse complement strand
GAACCGCCCAGTGGCACAGCGCGATGATACGCGGGGTTAGTGGCTAGTCAATGCGCGGTCTGTGGATGCTTTTGACTGGCATGAGCCGGTGAAGTCCGGGAAGTAGCCGGCGCCGTTCAAAGTTAAGGCAGGAGGTTTGACATGCGAATGCCCACCCTTTACCAGTTCTTTCGGCATCAGGTGAGCCATGGATTCCTGGCGCAGGGTCTGGCCGAACCCGCCATGGTGGACTACATCAGCGACATCCTCTCCCGTTTCGCCCAGACGCAAGCCTTGTATGCACTGCAGAACAGCGCCGGCCGGCCGCTGGAATACATTGTCGATATGCTGGAGGAATGGCTCCGCGCCCAAGGTTCGTCGGAAGGTGGCGCGGCCAGTCCTTCGCGCGAGCGGTTCGTCATGCGTCACTTGGGGGAATACACCCTGTTCATGAGCGGACTCTTTCGCGAACGCCTCAAGAAGCGCGGCGAACTCAATTATTACCTGGCCCATGGGCGAAGCGCCTACTGGCGCTGCGCCGATCACGAGTCCCACCCTCCGCGCCGGCAATTGTACTGGCGGCTGCATCACGATTTCGGACGCATCTCCAATACTCTCGATCACATGCGCCACGAGCAATTCCCGCTGACGGCGCCGCCGTCGGGTAACCTGCTGACGGCCTTCTGGCGCGTATAAGAAACGGTTATCCGGGAGCCCCAACGCTCAAGTCCGGGCTGGTCGCTCCCGCTCCTTGCGCCGGTCACGGCCAGTGCGCCGCTCCTTTTTACTCGGATCCCAGCGCAGTCCCCCGCGTCGCTCATCGGCCTGGCGCCGAGGGGCACGGCGGCGTTCGCCATGCACGCGCGCATCGTAGGAGTCTTTGCTACCTTTTTTCATGTGCTTCCCCTGAGATAAGACAGCGTATCCCTTCGAAGGCTGGTTGATCAACTAGGCGGGGCTGCCGCAGTGCACGAGACAGCGGGAAACGCGATTACATTATTCCTGCGAAAGGCCTGCCCTCGACCTGATCGGAGGCAAAGTGATTCAAAACTTCGTGCTGCGACCAGCCTGATGGGATTTAATGGATGCATCCGCCAGGGAATCCAGTTTGCCCGCCTTGGCGCCTTCCTCAATCTGGCGCTCCCATGTTGTGGCGTCGAATTCACTAAACCACTTGCGAAGGGCTGCAAGCTCTTCGGATGACAGCGCCTCAATCTCCCGTTCGATCGTTTTGACTTTGCTCATGGTCAGATACCTGAATACCTTTCGAATACATCAGAAGTACAGCATTCCGAGACAACAGAAACTAACGCCGCCGGAGCGACCGGGACGAACGATATAACGATAAGCCTGGTTAAGTCATTCCCGCAGAATCTTAAATTCAGATATAATTAAAACAATGCTCGCCCAAACGAGCCGCTAAAGAGGGCAAATCATGACGACGTTGCAAGTAAAATTGAACCTGCCCGACCGCCTGGCGCGGGAGGCGCAAGACGCGGGGCTGTTGACCCCGGCATCGCTCTCGAAGCTGCTCAAGGAAGCGATGCGCCGACGCGCGGCGCAAACCCTGCTGGCCGGAGCCACACGCGCCTCCAGGATGGGGAGCAAACCCTTGGCCATGGAGGCGATTCAAACCGAGATCAACGCGATACGCCGCGCCCGTAAAACCGGCAAGCGTGCATGAGGCTGGTGCTCGACACCAATGTGCTGGTGTCGGCGTTTTTGTGGAAGGGTGTCCCGGGCCACCTGATCGAACTGGCCGGCGAGGGAGAGATTCATCTCTACACCAGCCGCGCGCTGCTCGATGAGCTTGCCGACGTACTGCACCGCAAAAAACTCCAAAACCGGTGCAGGCCACGGGCCTCACCGCCACGGAACTGGTGAAGCAGTATCAACGGCTCGCCTATCGCGTCACCGCGCGTCAATTCACCAAACAAATCACACGCGATGCCGACGATGATGCAGTGCTCGCGTGCGCCATCGCGGCCAAGGCCAATCTCGTTGTCTCCGGCGACCGGGATCTGCTCACGTTGAAAGCATTTCGCTCCATACCCATTATTACGCCAGCCGAGGCGGTGCAAATTCTTGGCGGCCAATAACCGCTTAGGGTTATCCGGGTTCCCCTGTTACTTCCAGCACTCCACCACCGTCGTCCATTTGCGCGCCTCGTCGCCGAGAT
>CAYIQV010000362.1:0-2179 GCA_964365635.1 uncultured Acidiferrobacteraceae bacterium | reverse complement strand
ACCAAAAGCGGGTGCTCGCCTATGGGGACTGGGTCGAGGAAAACGTTCTTGCGCCCGTGCCTCACCGGCAATACGTCTTCACCCTGCCACGGATGCTGCGGCCGATCTTTTCGCGCAGGCGTGGTTTGCTCGGGGAGTTGTGCCATATCGTGGAGCATCTATTGATCTCAGCCTATTCCGGCGCCGGGGTCGAGGGCCGTCCGGGGCTGATCCTGTTCGTACAGACCTTCGGCGATCTGGTGACTTTCAACCCGCACATCCATGTGTTGGCCGCTGATGGCGTTTTTCGCGCCGACGGTGTGTTTGTCGTGCTTCCGGCGATTCCCGTGAAACTGCTCGAACGGGGATTTCGTAGCGAGGTGCTCAAGCTGCTGGTGGCCGAGCGCGCCATCGGCCAGCGGCTCTCGGCGAGCATGCTCGGCTGGCGCCACAGCGGTTTCTCGGTGCACAACGGCGTACGGGTTCGCGCCGGTGACCCTGAGGGGCGCAAGAAGCTCGCGCAGTACATGCTGCGGGCGCCGTTTTCTCTGGAGAAGATGACTTATCGGCCGGAAACCGGAATGGTCGTGTACCGCTCGCACCTGCACAAAGGGCTGAAGCGCAACTTCCAGTTGATGCCCGGCGCGCAATGGCTCGAGCTGCTCTGCCGCCATATTCCGGATCGGTTTGAGCACCTTGTGCGTTATGTAGGTTGGTATTCGACCCGCTGCCGGGGCGAGCGGGCACGCGCTGCTGCGTCGGCAGCGGCGGTGCAAGCACCCGAGGACGGACAGGTGGTTGCAGCGCGCGCCAAGTCGGCGTGGGCGCGGCTCATTCACAAAGTCTATGAAGTCGATCCTTTGGCATGTCCCAAATGCGGCGCCCCGATGCACGTAATCGCGCTGATCGATGACGCCACGGTCATTCGCCGAATCCTCGAACATCTGGGTTGCTGGGCGCCGCGGCACGCACGACGAAATCAGCGCGCGCCACCGGGGGACCGAAAAGGCATCGACGGACCGAAACCGCCGGTGCGCGAATGGACCTACCATCCCGTCCCAGACATCGCCTGAGTTGCTGAACGAAAGCAACGCCCCGGATCAACCAGGGCGCGGGACAGAACTTGCCTTGCTGCCGCGGTTGGAATTGATTGCCCAGCAATTTACCACTAAACTCGCTCCGATCGCCCCCGGGGATGCGCAGGGGAGTGGAATTAACATAATGCGCATGTGCGAAATTTTCGGCCATGTTCACGCAGGGGATCACGACGATGATGATGGGCGAGGGCGACACGCCCGGCCAAATCTCGTCCACGATGTTCGCGGACTACCTCAAGTCCGGCGGAGACACGTCGCTCGCGCCGGTGCTACGCACGTTCGTCGGACCGCAGGGATTTGGCGCGTGGCTCAATTACATGGAGCGTCGAGGCGCCTCGGTGAACATCTCCTCGTTTATCGGCGCCGGTGGCGTGCGGCAGTACGCCAAGAACATGGCGCAGGGCGCGCCCACGCCGGCTGAGCTGGACACGATGCGTACAGTGGTGCGCGCGGCCATGCGCGACGGCGCCTTTGGCGTCGCCAGCGCGCTCATCTATCCGCCGGGTAACTACGCGTCCACCGAGGAGCTCGTGGAGCAGATGAAGGTGATGGCGCCATTCGGCGGCATCTACATCACGCACATGCGCTCCGAGGGCAACCGCTTCGTGGAAGCGGTGGACGAAGCGCTCCGCATCGGACGCGACGGCGGTGTGCCCGTGGAAATCTTCCACCTCAAGGCCGCCGGTGTGAAGAACTGGGCCAAGATGCGCACCGTGATCGCCAAGCTCGATTCCGCGCGCGCGGCCGGCCAGGATGTCACTGTGGATCAGTACCCCTACACCGCCGGCTCAAACAACCTCTCGTCGTGCATCCCGCCGTGGGCGCACGCCGCCGGCAAACTGCTGGACCGGCTGCGCGACCCGGCAACGCGCGCACGCATCAAGTCGGAGATGCTGGACGAGAACTCGGCGTTCGAGAGCCTGTGCCTGGGAGCCACTCCGCAAGGCGTGCAGGTGATCGGCTTCAACGCCGACTCACTCAAGAAGTATGACGGCAAGCGCCTGCCCGAGATCGCGCAGGCGTGGAACAGGGACTGGGCCGATGCGCTGATCGACCTCACGCTCGTGGAACGGAACCGCCTGGGCCAGGTGATTTTCGTGGCG
>CAYIQV010000361.1:0-2179 GCA_964365635.1 uncultured Acidiferrobacteraceae bacterium | reverse complement strand
GGTGCTTTGCGGCCGCACCCTGGAGGGGAAAGAATTCTGTCATCCGGATTGCCCCATCGGAAAATCCCTGTTAAAGGGCCAGCCCGTTGAAAATTTCGACCTGTCCGTCCCGCGGGACAGGGGAGAATCGATCTGGATTAATGTAGGGGCCATGCCCGCTTCCAAGGTATTCGATAACGTCGCCGCGATTTTCATGCTCCGGTCCATCGGTTCTTCCAAAGCGTTCCGGCATCACGCTGCCGACAAAAACCGGAACGACAACGCCTCTCCCGCGATCGGCCGGAAGCTTACTCACCGCGAACAACAGATTCTGACTCTGCTCGCCAAAGGTTACAGTACCAAGGCCTTGGCAAGCGCCTTGCGTATTAATTATGTTACCGCCCGCAATCACATCCAGCACATCTACGAGAAGCTGAGTGTGCACAACCGGGCCGAAGCCGTGAGCTACGTTTACCGCCACGGCCTGCTGCGTTAGAGCCATCCCGCCCGTCCTGTAGCCGCTTTGACCATGACGCATCCATGACTGATGCATTTGCATCATTGTGCGTTTGCCAGCGTTCCTGACAAAATCTCTTCGCCAATAAAAATAACTTCTAGGGATGCCGGGAATGATCCGCTTTGGACGATTCCTGGCCGCAACCCGGGACTGGGTTAAGCCGTCCACCCGGGTTGTCTGAATCGCTTGGCGTTTGTCCGTAAGGCCAAAACTACCGATGCGATTTGCGCCGTCCGGCCCGGACAGCGATGTACCGGTTGCGTCTGAAGTTTGCCGGTCCGTTCTATCCGGGGAAATTGCCACTATAACGGAAGAGGAGATTGTCATGCCACAACGTTTGTATGCAGTTCATCGATGGATTTTGCTGCCGCTCATTATGGTAACAACCGGCTGGTTTGAGGCGGCCCAAGCCAGCGCCATTCAGGCGCAACCCCCGGAAAAAATCTTCGCCGCCGCTTGCTCCACCTGTCATGGGGCGGGAGGCACCGGCGGAAGATCCTGGGTCAATAATGTTGGGGCCCCGCGCATTGCCGGCTTGAGGATGTGGTCGGATACAACCGTCAAGAACTTCATCCGCAACGGTTCGGACAACCGCGGCATGCCGGGATTCGGTCCGGCCGAGATTACGGATGCTGAGCTGAATAACCTCGTGAGCTGGTTGCGCAACAGTTGCGGCAGCGGCGGCATGGGCAGTTGCCCGGCGCCGGCAAAACCCGCCGGTACGGAAGTGAAGGTGGATATTCTCGACGCCGATCCGTGGTATAGCGACAAGGGCGCGGACAATGCGATCGACCCCTACGATGACAAGCGCCGTGTCGTGCTGGGCGCCAACCAGTACATGACGGTGACCAACACCGGCAAGACCTGGCATACGATGACCAACAGCGCGGTAGGCAAGGACTCAGGCTTCATCGGTTATGCCGGCAATCTCGGCGCGGGGACGGGCTATTACTACGCCGACCAGACCACGGGTCTCGCCCCGGGATGCGTGCGCTATCTGTGCAAGCTGCATCCGTACATGCAGTTCGAGGCCTGCACCAACGGCAACACGCCGATGGAAGCCACCAAGGCCTCGAAGAACGCCATCGCCAAGCCGGCCGCGGGCGGGCGCAGCGGTGACGAGGTCTGGACAAACTCCCAGAGCCAGGAAGAGGCCGCCAACGACACCGTTGACGGCGCCATGTCGGTAATCGACGCCGCAACCTGGAACCTCAAGTCCTATGTTCCGAACGTCGGCAACAATCCGCATAACGCCTGGAGCGGCAAGGACCCCAGCGGCAGGACAGTCACGCTGACCGCCAACTGGCACGACAACACGGCGACGCTGATAGACGGGAGCACCAAAACCGTGGTGGGCAACTATCCCGTCGGCGCCGCGGCGGCCCACGTGCAAGTGTCGCCGGGCGCGGCCGAGCGCTGGTTCGTCACCATCATGGGCGGTGTCGCGGTGCAGGAGGTGGACGTCAACAAGCTGCGCGCCGGGCAGGATCCCAATGTCGGCAACCCGATCCGCGGCGAGTTCTCGCCGCACGGCATCTGGTTCTGCGATGACGGCGATCACTTCCTGACCGCCAACACGCTGGCCAGTACCGTGTCGCTCTACTCCGCGAACCAGAAGAAGCAGCAGTCGTTCGCTTCGACCGGCGGCAAGTCGCCGCTGGCGGCGAGCGTGTTCAACGGCTA
>CAYIQV010000360.1:0-2183 GCA_964365635.1 uncultured Acidiferrobacteraceae bacterium | reverse complement strand
CATCCAATTCTTTGATGATATCAAAAAGATTTTTGGCGTTGATGGCGATTTTCCTGGGCGCGCGCCGCGGTGTGGCGGTAACCGCCGCAACGAAGACGCGGCCGGCACCCGGATAAGACGCGGACTTCAGTTGTGTACCAGCAGCACCCGGTCGATTTTGCCTACCCGGAGGGTGCGCGCCCCCGCTTTCTTTTTCTGGGTGAGCCATAAATAAAGCCGCCACTTCCAGTGGCCGATCAGGTTGACGACGTTGTAGCGCTCGATCAGCTTGTCGATGAACACGCCGTCCGCGGTATAGGGTTTGTCCGCGAAGCCGACTTCCTGGGCCTGTTCCCGCCGCACGATAAAATTACCCATATCCACGTATTTCCGCTTGGGGTAGGAGTCGAACAGGTGGTAGTCCTCCTGCTTGTACTTCCCCGGATTCTTGTGGCTGTGGATCATGTTGCACAACACCAGATCGAGTTTATCCCGGCGAATGGCCTCGAACATGTATTCCAGGAATTTCGGCGCGTAGTAATTATCGTCGTTGGTGAACATGAGAAATTTCGTGTCCGCCCGATGCAGGCCGATCTCGCGCAGCGAATGCCCGTAGTCGTTATAGCGCTGGTCGGTCTGCATGTACTGGATGTTGTCGTGCTGCTTCTGGTACGCGCCGACGAGCTGTTCCATTTTTTCATCATGCCCGTCATGGATGATCAGCAGTTTCCAGTTATCCAGCGTCTGGCACAGAAAGGCGTTGAACAGGACGTGAATATGCCGATAACGCTTATACGAAACGCAGATGACGGTGATTTCCTTGTTAGCTGAGGTCATTGGCGGGGTGTGGCGTCAGCGGCTTTGCGCGCGAGTTCGGCGAGCTTGGCATATTTCAGAAAGCTGTTGAAACAACCGATCGCGATGTGCACCAGCCCCGGCAACCCGTCCAGAAGGCCGAGGCGCAGGAAGTAAAACTTTATGAAACGCAGCAAGGGGCTTAACAGCAGTCGCGACAGACGCGCCCGTTTTCCGTTTCGGTAAAGCGCTTCCGCCTGCAAGGTGGTGTAGCGATTCTGCTTGGCGAGGTAATCGGCTATCCCGTTTTCGGATTCGTGCAGCAGGTCACCGCGCAGGGCTCCGACGTTTGTCCGGGCGACGACCTTTTCGTGGATGGGGTCGTCGCTCCAGTTGGCGTGGGCGCGGTGAAACAGCCGCAGGCTGAGGTCGGGATAACCCTCCCCGTGCTTGAGCCAGCGGCCCATGAAGCGGTTGCGCCGTGGCATGCGGTAAGCCATGAACCGGGGCGCTTTCAGCGCCTCCAGAATGCTCTCGCGCAGTTCGGGGCTGACGCGTTCGTCGGCGTCCAGCGCCAGCACCCAGTCATGGCCGGCGCGGCTGGCGGCGAACTGCTTTTGCTGGCCATAACCCAGCCAGCCCTGCTGGATGACCCTCGCCCCATGGCGCCGCGCCAGCTCCATGGTGGCGTCGGTGCTGCCGGAGTCGACTACCAGGATTTCATTGGCAAAAGCGACACTCTTGAGACAGGCCTCGATGCGGGCTTCGGCGTTTAGCGTGATGATGACCGCGGAAAAAGGAGATTCCGCTCGCTCGTCTTGCCCTGTTAATGGTTCGGACATCTGGCCATTGTATGCGAAAATAATTTAATGCCCCACATCCTGATAATAAAAACCTCCTCCTTGGGCGATGTCGTTCATAACCTGCCGATCGTGGCCGATATTCGCGCGCGTTGGCCGAACGCGGTCATTGATTGGGTGGTGGAAGAGAGCTTCGCCGAGATCCCGGCGTTGCATCCGCAGGTTCGCCGGGTGATTCCGGTTGCCACCCGCCGTTGGCGGCGCACGCTGTTCAGTCCCGCCACCTGGCGCGAGATGCGGGAGTTCCGGCGCGAGGTACGCAGCCAGAATTACGATCTGGTTCTGGATACCCAGGGACTTCTCAAGAGCGCGGTCATCGCCTGGCTGGCGCGCGGGCCGTCGTACGGCCAGGATAAATATTGCGCGCGCGAGCCACTGGCCGCGCGTCTGTATGATCACGTGTTTGCGGTGGCCAGCGGGCGGCATGCCGTGGAAAGAAACCGCGATCTCGCGGCGCAAGCCATGAAATATCCGCTTCCCACCACGCCGCCTGATTATGGCATCAGGCCGCCCGCCGAACCTTCGCCGGTGAACTTGCCCGGAAACTAT
>CAYIQV010000359.1:0-2192 GCA_964365635.1 uncultured Acidiferrobacteraceae bacterium | reverse complement strand
AACAAGAATTAGACGTACTCGGGCGGTCTGCACGGCGGCGGCGTGTCGGTGGTGAATGCGTTGTCGAAGAAGCTCGAGGGGGTGGTCCGGCGTGGTGGCAAGGAATACAAGATGGCCTTCGCCGGGGGGCAGAAAACAGCAGAACTCAAGGTCGTGGGTACGGCGCGCGGCAGTGGCACGACCGTGCATTTCTGGCCGGATGAAAAGTTTTTCGACAGCCCAAAATTCAGTGTACCGAAATTAAAGCATGTATTGCGCGCCAAGGCCGTGTTGTGTCCGGGCCTCAGGATCACGTTTGCGGACGAATCCGACAAGAAGAATGACGAGGAGTGGTATTACGAAGACGGTCTGCGCGACTATCTCGTAAGCGAGCTCGGCAAGCAGGAAACGATTCCGGCGGAACCGTTCGTGGGTCGCTTCAAGGATAGTAATGATGGGGAACTCGATTGGGCCATCGTCTGGGCGCCGGAGAACGACGCGCCGATCATGGAGAGCTACGTCAACCTGATCCCGACCATCCAGGACGGTACCCATGTAAATGGCTTTCGTCAGGGCCTCACGGACGCGCTGCGCGAGTTCTGTGAATTCCGCAGCCTGTTGCCGCGTGGCGTGAAGCTGGCGCCAGAAGATGTGTGGGGGCAGTCGTGTTACGTCCTCTCCTTCAGGACGCGCGACCCGCAGTTCTCAGGGCAAACCAAGGAGCGTCTTACCTCGCGCGAGTCCGCGGCTTTCGTCGGCACCATTACCAAGGATGCCTTCACGCAATGGCTCATGCAACACGTGGCCGACGCCGAGCGCATCGCTAACCTCGCCATCGAGGCGGCGCAGACACGTTTGCGCACGGCGAAAAAGGTGGAGCGCAAGAAGATCGGCACCGGCCCGGCCCTGCCCGGGAAACTGGCCGATTGTCTTTCCACCGATCTCAACATGACCGAACTCTTTCTCGTAGAGGGCGACTCGGCCGGCGGCTCCGCCAAACAGGCGCGGGGCAAGGATTATCAGGCCATCATGCCGTTGCGCGGCAAGATTCTGAACACCTGGGAGGTGGAGTCGGCACAGGTGCTGGCTTCCCAGGAAGTGCACGATATCGCGGTCGCGCTTGGCGTTGATCCGGGATCGAGCGACATCAGCGGCCTGCGCTATGGCAAGGTCTGTATCCTGGCGGACGCCGACAGTGACGGCGCGCATATCGCCACGCTCCTGTGCGCACTGTTTGTGAAGCACTTCAAGCCGCTGGTGGCGGCGGGGCATGTGTATGTCTCGATGCCGCCGCTGTTTCGCATCGACGTGGGCCAGCAGGTGTATTACGCACTCGATGAAAGCGAGCGCAAGCAGACTTTGGAGCGTATCCAGAAGGAAAATCCGCGCGCGCGCCCGACCATCACGCGCTTCAAGGGCTTGGGCGAAATGAACCCGCTGCAGTTGCGCGAAACCGTCATGGACCCGAACACGCGCCGGCTGGTGCAGCTCGAGATCAAGGCTGGCGACAACACCAACCGCATCATGGACATGATGCTCTCCAAGAAACGCGCCGGTGACCGCAAGGACTGGCTCGAGAAGAATGGCAACAAGGCCGAGGCCCTCTAGTGCAAACGATCAAAACCATGATCGATATCGGCGCCACACCCGAAATCGTGTGGCGCGTACTGACTGACTTCTCCTCATATCCGCGATGGAATCCGTTTCTACGTGCTGTGTGGGGAGGTCCAATGCAGGGGCAGCGGTTGAAGGTGCGCGCGCGGTTTCCGGACAGCCGGGCGCGCATATTTTCTGCGCGCGTTGTGAAGGCCCTGCCTGCCACGGAGCTATGTTGGCAAACCAATATGTGGGTCAAGGGGCTGTTTGACGGCGAGCATGCGTTCATCATTGTTCCGAACGGCGTTGAAGGTGTGAAGTTCATACAGCGCGAACACTTCTCCGGCCTGCTGCTGCCGCTGATATTTCCCTTCATCCAGAAAAAGACGCTTGCGGCCTTTGAACTTATGAATTCGGCATTGAAAAAGATTGCCGAGACCAAGCGCTGATAGAGGCAAGGTATGGCAAGGAAATCTCCCGCTAAAAGCAAAAGCAGCTCTAAATCCAGATCCGCCCGTGGTATGGCTGTCCTTGAACGGACGCGTGCCGCCTCGATTGAACGGCTGCCGCTCGCGACCTTCACCGAGAAGGCCTATCTCGACTACTCAATGTACGTG
>CAYIQV010000358.1:0-2200 GCA_964365635.1 uncultured Acidiferrobacteraceae bacterium | reverse complement strand
GCCGTCATCACGGTTCCGGCCTACTTCAACGATTCCCAGCGTCAGGCCACGAAAGATGCCGGACGCATCGCGGGCCTTGAGGTCAAGCGCATCATCAACGAGCCGACCGCGGCGGCCCTCGCCTACGGCATGGACAAGAAGCCGGGCGATTCCAAGATCGCAGTGTACGATCTGGGCGGCGGCACGTTCGATATTTCCATCATTGAAATCGCCGAAGTGGATGGCGAGCATCAGTTCGAGGTGCTGTCCACGAACGGCGACACCTTCCTGGGCGGGGAAGATTTCGACAAGCGCATCATCGATTACCTCGCGGACGAATTCAAAAAGGACGCGGGCGTCGATCTGTACAAAGATCCGCTGGCACTGCAACGCCTGAAGGATGCGGCCGAGAAGGCCAAGATCGAACTGTCTTCGAGCCAGCAGACAGAAGTAAACCTGCCGTACATCACGGCCGATGCCAGCGGTCCGAAACATCTCAACATCAAGATCAATCGCGCCAAGCTCGAATCCCTGGTCGAGGACCTGATCGCAAAGACCATCGAGCCCAGCAAGATGGCGCTCAAGGATGCCGGTCTCAAGGCCTCCGATATCGACGACATCATTCTGGTCGGTGGCCAGACGCGCATGCCCAAGGTGCAGCAGGTTGTGAAGGATTTCTTTGGCAAAGAGCCGCGCAAGGACGTGAACCCGGACGAAGCCGTCGCCATCGGCGCGGCCATTCAGGGCGGTGTGCTTGGTGGTCAGGTGAAGGACGTGCTGTTGCTCGACGTCACGCCGCTGTCGCTCGGTATTGAAACCATGGGCGGCGTCATGACCAAGCTGATCCAGAAAAACACCACGATCCCGACCAAGGCGTCGCAGGTATTCTCCACCGCCGACGACAGCCAGACCGCGGTGACGGTACATGTGCTTCAGGGCGAGCGCGAGATGGCCGGGGGCAACAAATCGCTCGGCCGCTTCGACCTGTCGGATATTCCTCCCGCGCCACGCGGCGTGCCGCAGATCGAGGTCGCCTTCGACATCGACGCCAACGGCATTCTGCATGTGTCGGCGAAGGACAAGGCGACCAACAAGGAAAACAAGATTGTCATCAAGGCCGGTTCGGGCCTGAGCGAGGCGGAAATCCAGCAGATGGTCAAGGATGCCGAGACTCATGCCGAGGAAGACCGCAAGGCACATGAGCTTGTGGATGCGCGCAACCACGCCGATGGCCTGATGCACAGCGTACGCAAGTCCGTGAAGGAAATGGGCGACAAGCTGGCCGCTGATGAGAAGGAAAAAATCGAAACCGCCATCAAGGACCTCGAAGCCGTTGTGCATGGCGACGACAAGGACGAAATCCAGAAAAAGACCGAGGCGTTGACCGAGGTCTCGCACAAGATGGCCGAGCAGATGTACGCCCAGGCCAGCGCCACAGCCGGGGCCACGGCGGAAGCACCGGGGGCGGACAAGAACACAGGCGCCGCGGAAAACAAGGAAAACGTGGTCGATGCCGAATTCGAGGAAGTGAAGGACAAAGACAAGAAGTAGGGATTACTTGTCTGGTGAAGCGAAGGCGCTGTGGCCAATCGGCATCGATTGACCATGGTGCCTTTGCCGTGTCTGGCAGGGACGCGGAAAAAACAATAACGCAGTAGCGGCCGTCAATGTGACATTGCACGGAACGGGAATCGGAAATGGCAAAACAGGATTACTACCAGGTGTTGGGTGTCGAGCGTAATGCCCCGGAGGCCGAGATCAAGAAGGCCTACCGGCGCCTCGCCATGAAACATCACCCCGACCGCAACCCGGACGACAAAACCACCGAGGCCAAGTTCAAGGAAGCCAAGGAAGCCTACGAGGTTCTCTCCGACGGCCAGAAACGCGCGGCCTACGATCAGTTCGGTCACGCCGGGGTGGACCCGTCCGCGGCTGCTGGCGCCGGTGGTTTCCACTCCGCCGGGGGCGGCAACGGCAACTTCGCCGATATTTTCGGCGATGTCTTCGGCGACATCTTCGGCGGCCGCACCCGCGGCGCACAAAACTTTCGCGGCGCCGATCTGCGCTACAGCCTCGAACTCTCGCTCGAAGACGCGGTCAAGGGAACCGAAGTACGCATTCGCGTGCCGGCGATGGAGACCTGCGAAACCTGCAAAGGCAGCGGCGCGAAAACCGGAACCTCGGCCACCATCTGCCGCACCTGCGCGGGACACGGGCAGGT
>CAYIQV010000357.1:0-2206 GCA_964365635.1 uncultured Acidiferrobacteraceae bacterium | reverse complement strand
GCGTGCTCGGCACCAACAAACCCAAGCTCGACTGGAAGCTGCTGGAAAAGACGCGGCGCTACGTGTTGGAGACACGCGGCGACATGGCACTCAAGGCCGACAGGGGCATGAAGATTGACGTGAAGCAGGGCTTCGCGCGCTTTGAGTCGGCCAACAGCGTTCTCATTGATAGCTCCGGCAACACCAAAGACCCGCATGTGCGCGCCAAGTCGGGCACGGGCAAAAAGACGGAGCGCGTTACCTTCGGTGCCTGCGTCATCGCCACGGGCGCGCCGCCGTTTGTGCCGCCGATTCCAGGAGCTGATTCCAAGGGCCTGCTGACATCGGATTCGGTCTGGGGTCTGAAAGCACCGCCGAAGAAACTCGGCGTGATCGGTGCCGGTGCCATCGGACTTGAGATGGCACAGATCTTTGCCGATTTCGGCACGCAGGTGGTGGTGCTGGAAGCGCAGGACCGGGTGCTGCCGGAAATGGAAATGGAAATTTCCCGCAACCTGGGTGAGTTGCTCAAGAAACAGAAAAACCTCGTCGTGGCCACTTCCGCCAAGGTCACGAAAATTTCCGGCAAGCCGGGGCAGATGGTGCTTACCTACACGGATGCCGGCGGGAAGACAGCCAATTTCAAATGCGACTACGTACTCGTCGCCACTGGCAAGCGCCCGGTGACGGAGCCGCTGGCGCTCGACAAGGCCGGCGTGGCGCTCGGCGAGCGTGGCGCTATCCGGGTTGATGCCTCGTGCCGTACCAACGTGCCGCATATTTTTGCCGTGGGCGACGTGAACGGCGGATTGATGCTGGCGCACACGGCGGGCCACCAGGGCCGTGTTGCGGCCGCCACGATCCTGGGCGAAAAGATGGCCTACAACCAGGACAAGGACTGCGGCGTGATCTTTACCCGCCCGCAGGCGGCCTTCGTGGGGCTGACGGCGGAACAGGCCAAGGCGAAAGGCATCGACGTGATGGAAGTGAAAATGCCGATGAACATCGACGCCAAGGCCATGATCACGGGCGAGACCGATGGCCTGATCAAGCTCGTGGCCGACAAGGCGACGCGCCGCATCGTCGGCGTGCATTTTCTGACAGACCACGCCGACACGCTCATTGGCGAGGCGGTGTTGATGGTGGCCGGCGACATGACCCTGGACCAGGTCGGGCACGCCATTCACCCGCATCCGACCCAGACCGAACTGTTTGGCGAGATGGCGCGCCGGCTACTGTCGCGCCTGCGCCGTACGGCCAAGGTATCTAAGTAAGAGTTTTTGACGCCAAGACGCCAAGACGCAAAGATTTGTAGAATTAATTTTTCTCTCCTTTGCGTCTTCGCGCCTTTGCGTCAAGTAATCATATGGGCCTTTCATGGAAAAAATTAAGAAAGTTGTATTAGCGTACTCCGGTGGTCTCGATACCTCCGTCATTCTCAAATGGCTGGAAGAGAATTATGACTGCGAGGTGGTGACCTTCACTGCCGACATCGGCCAGGGAGAGGAACTCGCCCCGGCGCGCGCCAAGGCCAAGAAGATGGGCGTGAAGCAGATATTTATTGACGACCTCAAGGAAGAGTTCGTGCGCGACTTCGTGTTCCCGATGTTCCGTGCCAATACGCTTTACGAGGGCGAGTACCTGCTCGGCACCTCGATTGCGCGCCCGCTGATCGCCAAGCGCATGATCGAGATCGCCAACAAGGTGGGTGCCGATACCGTGGCGCATGGCGCCACCGGCAAGGGCAACGACCAGGTGCGTTTCGAGCTCGGCGCCTATGCGCTCAAGCCCGAGGTGAAGGTGATCGCCCCCTGGCGCGAATGGGACCTCACCTCGCGCGAAACGCTGCTCAAATATGCCGAGAAGCACGGCATCCCGGTCGAGATGAAGCGCGGCAAGAAGTCGCCGTACTCCATGGATGCCAACCTGCTGCACATCTCCTATGAGGGTGGCATCCTCGAAGACCCCTGGGCCGAGCCGGAAGAGGACATGTGGCGCTGGACCGTGTCGCCGCAGAAGGCGCCGAACAAGCCCGCGTATATCGAACTGACCTACAAGAAGGGCGACATTGCCGCCATCAACGGCAAGGCCATGAGTCCGGCAACCGTGCTCGCGACCCTGAACGAGATCGGCGGCGCCAATGGCGTTGGCCGCACCGATATCGTCGAGAATCGCTACGTCGGCATGAAGTCGCGCGGCGCGTACGAGACGCCGGGCGGCACCATCA
>CAYIQV010000356.1:0-2207 GCA_964365635.1 uncultured Acidiferrobacteraceae bacterium | reverse complement strand
GGAACTCGGTATTTATCCGGCCGTGGACCCGCTCGATTCCACGAGCCGCCAGGTGGACCCGCATATCATTGGCGAGGAACACTACCGCACCACCCGCGATGTGCAGATGATGCTGCAACGCTATAAGGAACTCCAGGACATCATCGCGATTCTCGGCATGGACGAACTGTCCGATGACGACAAGCTGGCGGTGACCCGCGCGCGCAAGATTCAGCGCTTCCTGTCACAGCCCTTCTTCGTGGCCGAAGTCTTTACCGGCACCCCGGGCAAATACGTTTCGCTCAAGGACACCATCCGCGGTTTCCGCGGCATTGTCGATGGCGAATACGACCACCTGCCGGAACAGGCGTTTTACATGGTCGGCACCATCGATGAAGTCGTTGAAAGGGCCAAGACCCTGTAGCTTATGGCCATGACCCTGCACGTTGACATCGTCAGTGCCGAAAAGGAGATCTACTCTGGTACGGCCGAGATGGTGTTTGCGCCATTGGTGAACGGCGAGGTCGGCATTCTGCCGCGGCATGCGCCGTTGATCGCGCGCATGAAGCCGGGCGAGGTGCGCGTGCGCACCGGCACCGAGGAGCTGTTCTTCTATGTTTCCGGCGGACTCCTGGAGGTGCAACCGCACGTGGTGACGGTGCTTGCCGATACCGCCATGCGTGCCAAGGATCTGGATGAGTCCGCGGCCCTCAAGGCGAAAGAGCGTGCCGAAGAGGCGCTCAAGAACCGCCAGGCGGACATCGACTACGCCAAGGCCCAGGTTGAGCTGGCCGAGGCCGTGGCCCAGTTACGTGCCATCCAGAAGCTGCGGCAGCAGGCCCACAGGTAACGGCTCCGTCTTTTTCAGCCACCCTCTTTCGTGACGGAGGTCGTCGTGAATCCCCATTCCCAGGTCGTTAAAAATACGGTTGTTTCCCTGACCTACGTCCTGCGCAATCAGAAGGGCGATATTTTCGAGTACCGTGACCTGCCGGTGTCCTACGTGCACGGATCGGGCGTCGACCTGTTTCCCAAGATCGAGCAGGCCCTGGAGGGACACAGCGTGGGGGACCGCGTGCAAGTGCAGCTCACGCCGGCCGCCGCCTTTGGCGATCATGACCCCAAGCTGATGTTCACCGACGACATCGAAAACGTGCCGCCGGAGCTGCGCCAGCTGGGCAAGGAGTTCGAGGCACAGAATGCCAAGGGCGAGTCCATTGTTTTCGTCGTTACCCGCATTGAGGACAGCAAGCTGACGGTGGACGCGAACCACCCGCTGGCGGGCCAGACCATCACTTTTGAGGTAACCGTGAAGGATATCCGTGCGGCCACGCCCGAGGAAATCCATAATGGCCGCCCGGCGAGCGATCTGCCGACGTTGCAATAATTGCCACACCCACGCTGTTTTTTCCTATAGTTAGGGTGTGATTGAATTGGCATCCTGATCAATATGTCTACCCCACTTGAAATCGTCATCCTGGTCGCCGGTCAGGGCAAGCGTATGTTTTCGGACATGCCCAAGGTGCTGCACGGCCTGGCCGGGCGCCCGTTGCTGGGGCATGTGCTGCATTGCGCGCGGTCGCTCAAGCCCGTGGCGATTCATGTGGTGTATGGCCATGGCGGCGACAAGGTACGCGCTGTTTTTTCTGAGAACGATATTCGCTGGGCCCACCAGGCAGAGCAAAAAGGCACGGGCCATGCGGTAGCCCAGGCCATGCCCCCCGTTTCCGATCAGGCAACCGTGCTGGTGCTCTACGGCGATGTGCCGCTGATCCGGCCGGAAACCCTGCAAAGCCTGCTTACCGCCGCCGGACCCTCGGCGCTGGCGCTGCTTACCGCCGAACTCGACGAACCCGGGGCCTATGGCCGCATCGTGCGTGACCAATCGGGCAAGGTCGTGCGCATCGTCGAACGCAAGGACGCGAGCCCTGAAGAAGCTGCGATCCGGGAGGTAAACACCGGTTTTCTCGCCGCGCCGGCCGCCAAGCTGAAAAAGTGGCTCGCCAACCTGCGCAACAACAATGCCCAGGGCGAGTATTATCTGACTGATATAATTGCCATGGCGGTGGCGGAAGGTGTGGCCATCGCCACACGCGCGCCTGGCGATGTCTCGGAGATTCTGGGTGTGAACAGCAAGCAGGAGTTGGCGACTTTGGAGCGAACGCATCAGAAACAGCAGGCCGAGCGGCTCATGCAGCAGGGCGTGACCCTGCGCGATCCGGCGCGCT
>CAYIQV010000355.1:0-2207 GCA_964365635.1 uncultured Acidiferrobacteraceae bacterium | reverse complement strand
CCCTCCGCGATGACCGTCAGGTTCAGCACGTGCGCCATGGTAATGATCACCTCGACCAGCGCGGCGGCATCGCGGTTCGATGTCATGTCCTGCACGAAGGAACGGTCGATCTTGATAGCGTCCACCCGGAAACGGGTCAGGTAAGCCAAGGAGGAATAGCCTGTTCCGAAATCGTCGATCGTGAGACGAATGCCATTTTCGCGAAGGGCCTTCAGCGCCCCGATTGTCGCCAGTTCATTGTTCATGAAGACGCTTTCCGTGATTTCGAATTCCATGGCGCCGGAGCAGCGCCCCCGTCCTTTCAGGACACAATGCATGCAACCGACCTTGTCGAGGAAACCGGGGTCGGCGAACTGCCGGCCCGATATGTTGACGGCGACGCGGACCGGTTCCCGAAGCAGGCCGCTCCATCGTTGCAACTGTTCGCAGGCGGTGCGCAAAACCCATTCGCCGGCGCGGACGATCAGTCCGGACTCCTCCAACACCGATATGAACTCATCGGGGGCGATGATGCCGCGGTCCGGGTGCTGCCAGCGGATCAGGGCTTCGACGCCGACGATCCGTTCGCTCCTGAGATCCAGGATGGGCTGATAATGCAAACGGAATTCTCCGCGCTCCAGGGCGCGGCTGAGTTGAGTCCTCAGCGTCAGGCGCTCGCGGATCTTCGTCGTCATGTCCGCCGAGTAGAACCGATAGGCGTTGTGTCCGTTCTCCTTCGCGCGGTGCATGGCCGTATCCGCGTTCTTCCACAGGGAATCGGCGTCGTTTCCATCGGCGGGTGCAATCGCGATCCCGACGCTCACGGAAATGAAGATCTCGTGCTCCCCCACGAGAAACGGCTCGGCCAGATCGCCGACCAGCTTGTGCGCGCTGCGGGCGGCGTTGTCCGCGTGACCGACATCCTCCAGCAGGACCGCGAATTCATCGCCACCCATGCGGGCCACGGTATTTTCCTCGCGCACACTGGCCCGCAGCCGCACCGCCACAGCCTTTAGCAACCAGTCGCCTACGTCGTGGCCAAGGCTGTTGTTGATGGAGTTGAAATTATCGATATTCAGAAGCAGGATCGCCGTGCGTTTTTCCTGGCGCTGGGCATGGTCGAGCGCATGACCGAGGCGGTCGTGCAAAAGGTTGCGGTTGGGCAACCCGGTCAAGGCATCGTAATAGGCGAGGTAGTCCAGGCGCTCCTGATCCTTCAGGCGCTCGGTGATGTCCTTGCCCGTCGAGACGAAATGCGTGATCCGGCCGTTGCCATCGCGTAGGGGTGTGATGGTCTTCTCCTCGTGGTAAAGCGCGCCGTCCTTCCTGCGATTGACAAAGATGTCCCGGAACACCTCGCCGCGCAGAATGGTGCTCCACAGCGTTTCGTAAAATGCGCGGTCATGCCGGCCGGATTTGACGAGGGCCGGGGTCTTGCCCAAGGCTTCTTCTTGGGAGAACCCCGTTGTCTTCTCGAACGCCGGGTTGACGTATTCGATGACGCCCTTCGTGTCGGTGATAACCACGGAATCGGCCGTCTGCTCGATGGCGCTCGAAAGTTTAAGCAGGGACGCCTCCGTTTCCCTGTGCCGCGTGATGTCGCGCGCCACCCCGATGACCATCTGACCGGCTTCCAGATCGACCTTGCTCAGGCTGAGCTCCACCCACCGGGGCGATCCCCGCGGCGGTTCCAGGCGGCACTCGAAGCGGCTCGGCGCTTCGTGGAGCGCTTTCGTGAAATGGGACAGAAACCGCTCCGCGTCGGCGGAATCCTTGAAGAACCGGGTGATGGGGACCCGCTGATTGTGCTGGGTGAGAGTTGACTCGGGTTCCCCGAGCCAGCGCTCCATGACCCGATTGCAGAGCAGGAACTTCAGTTCGTCGCAGAGGACAAATATCGCGTCGTCGGCGCTGTCGACATAGGCGCGCAGCAGCTCGAGATAGAAGCGATCGTCGGAGGTGAAAGTGGGCATAAGCGGCGGCGGTGCGTGCTCTCTTCAGCCGGCATGGCGTGCGCTCTTGCGACGTCCGAGTTCGCGCGGATGCATGATGGTACCGGCGATTTTCTGCAACGGCAAGACTTCGTCCACCGCGCCGAGACTGACAGCCTCTTTAGGCATCCCATAGACCACGCAGGTTGCCTCATCCTGCGCGACGGTGTAGGCCCCGGCGTCGTGCATCTCTTTCAGTCCGCGCGCGCCGTCGTCGCCCATGCCGGTCATGATAAT
>CAYIQV010000354.1:0-2210 GCA_964365635.1 uncultured Acidiferrobacteraceae bacterium | reverse complement strand
GAATTTAACCGTGACTGCCTGGCCTGTCCGCGCCTCGCCAGCCATCTGGCCCGTGTCCGCGATATGCATCCGCGCTATTACGCGCGGCCGGTAGCGCCGTTTGGCGACCCCAAGGCCCGTCTGCTGATCGTGGGTCTCGCCCCCGGCATGCACGGCGCGAATCGTACCGGACGACCCTTCACCGGCGACCATGCCGGCATTCTGCTTTATGAAACGCTGCACAAATATGGCTTCGCCAGCAGTCCGCAATCGGTTCATATCAGAGACGGGCTCGTGCTCAAGAATTGTCGCATCACCAACGCTGTCAAGTGCTTGCCACCGGGAAACAAGCCGTTGCCGAAAGAGATCGTGACGTGCAACGCCTATCTGCAGGCGGAGCTGAAAAAACTGCCGCCCAAGAGCGTTCTGCTCGCGTTGGGCACCGTGGCGCATGATGCGGTGTTGCGTGCGTTCCAGTTGAAACGCACGGCTTACAAGTTTGCGCATGGCAACCTCCATTCCCTTCCCGGGGAAATTCATTTTGTCGATTCGTATCATTGCAGTCGCTACAACACCCAGACCAAACGCCTGACGACCGATATGTTTGAAGGTGTAGTGCGAAAGGCGAAGGCACTGCTCCCAGACTGAGCCATGGCCGTTCAGTATCCCAAGCGGCTGCTTAAAAACCTTCCGGCCAAGCCCGGCATCTACCGGATGCTGAGCGAGAAGGACGAAGTGCTCTACGTTGGCAAAGCGCGCGACCTGAAAAAGCGGGTGCAGAGCTATTTCCGTGGCGCCGGCCTGGCACCGCGCATTGTTTCAATGATGAGCCAGGTGGTGGATGTCGACATCACCGTCACGCACACGGAAAACGAAGCGCTGTTGCTTGAGAACAACCTCATCAAGACGCTGCATCCGCGCTACAACATTCTGCTGCGCGACGACAAAAGCTACCCGTACATTTTCGTCTCGGACACCCAGGAATTTCCCCGCATTGGTTTTCACCGTGGCACCAAGCGGGAGAAGGGGCGTTACTTCGGCCCGTATCCTTCCACCACGGCGGTGCGCGACAGCCTCAACCTGATGCAGAAGATTTTCCAGGTACGTCAGTGCCGCGACAGTTTCTTTCGCCATCGTTCACGGCCATGCCTGCAATACCAGATAAAGCGCTGTTCGGGGCCGTGCGTGGGGTTGATCGATCGCGAACGCTACCGGCAGGACGTGCGTCTTGCGCTGATGTTCCTGGAGGGACGAAGCCAGTCCGTGCTGGGCGAAATCGTTAAACAAATGGAGCGGGCTTCCGAGAATCAGGAATACGAAGCGGCAGCGGTCTACCGCGACCGCATCGTCTCGCTCAAGAGTATCCAGGAGAAACAGTACATCAGCGGGGGTGTGGGCGACGCCGATGTTCTGGCGGTGGCCACGGAAGCGGACCATGCCTGCATCGTGGTGACCTATATCCGCGGTGGGCACAACCTCGGCAATAAATCATTCTTCCCCAACATCGGGGCGGCGAGCAGCCCGGAGGAGATCCTGGCGGCTTTTCTGCCGCAATATTATCTGCCGGCAGGCACCGCGGCGGGCAAACTCATTCCTGCGCGCATCTATCTCAGCCACGCGATCGACGACAGGCCCTTGCTGGAGCGGGCATTTTCGCAGCAGGCCGGGACAAAAGTTGCGCTTACGGTTCCAACCCGCGGGGCGCCCACGCGCTGGGTAGATATGGCCAGGATCAATGCCGCCGAAGCCCTGCGCCGCTGGCTCTCCGGCAAAATTGATATGCGCGGCCGGTTCGAGGCGTTGCGCGAAGCGCTCACACTCGATGCCGTGCCGGAACGCATGGAGTGTTTCGACATCAGCCATACCATGGGCGAGGCGACGGTCGCGTCGTGCGTGGTGTTTGATCAGAACGGGCCGGTGTCATCGGATTACCGTCGGTTCAACATCGACGATGTCGCTCCGGGTGACGATTATGGAGCGCTGTCACAGGCGTTAACCCGACGGTATCGACGCGTGAAGGAGGGCGAAGGGAAGTTTCCCGATCTCCTCTTGATCGATGGCGGCAAGGGCCAGCTGTCTGCGGCCGAGGCCGTGTTGCAGGAGTTACAGATAGAAGGCTTGCGTCTCGTGGCCGTGGCCAAGGGGCGCGAGCGTAAACCGGGAAAGGAGCAGCTTTTCTTGTCCGGCCATTCCGGGGCCACTATACTGCCAGCCGATTCACCCGCCCTGCA
>CAYIQV010000353.1:0-2240 GCA_964365635.1 uncultured Acidiferrobacteraceae bacterium | reverse complement strand
ACGTTTTGCACGCAACGTGAGCAGATTTGCGGGTGATCGTTGTTAGCGCCGACATCCTCGCGGTGATGCCAGCAGCGGATGCATTTCACATGGGCGGAAGGCGACACCCGGACATAAAGCCCTTTGATCGCGGTTTCCATCGCGTCCGGTGCGCGCGCGGCCATGGGATGCACACGCACGTACGAGGTAATGAACACAAACCGCAACTCGTCGCCCAGCTGCTGCAATAGGCCGAGCAACTCCGGCTCACAATAAAGATCCACCTCGGCATCGAGCCCCGAACCGATGCCACCGGCGACACGCAGTTTTTCCAGTTCTTTCTTCGCCGCCTCACGTACTTCCATGACCGTGTCCCAGAACTTCAGGCCCATGCCTTGCGCTTCGTCGTCCGGGGCATGCCGGAGCGTGCTCAGATCATAGGCCTCTGCCAGAAATACCGAGTCACTGCGCGGGGCTGGCATATGGCGCCAGATTTCCTCGGCGGTGAAACTCAGGATCGGCGCGAGCCAGCGCACCAGGGCTTCGAGAATGTGGTACATGGCCGTCTGCGCCGAGCGGCGTTCGCAACTGTCGGAGCGCATCGTGTACATCCGGTCCTTGAGGATATCAAGATAAAAGCTGCCCATCTCGACGACACAGAACTGGTGCAGTTTCTGATAAATCAGATGAAACTCGAAGGCCTCGTAGGCGGCGGCGACCTCGGTCTGAAGGCGCTGCGCCTGGGTCACGGCCCAGCGATCCAGGCTCAGCATGTCCTGGGGGTCAACCACATGGCGCTGGGGATCGAAATCGGCGAGGTTGGCGAGGAAGTAACGCGAGGTGTTGCGGATGCGCCGGTAAGAATCGGCCATGCGCGTCAGGATCTCGTCGGAGATATTCATCTCGGACCGGTAGTCCGTCGCCGCCACCCACAGGCGCAGAATATCCGCTCCCATGGAATTGATGATTTTCTGCGGCGCGATCACATTGCCCATGGACTTCGACATCTTCCGTCCCTTGGCGTCCACCGTGAACCCGTGTGTCAACACGCCTTTGTATGGCGCGCATCCGTGAATCGCCACCGATGTCAGCAGCGATGACTGGAACCAGCCGCGGTGCTGATCGGAGCCTTCGAGATAAAGATCGGCGGGGAATTTCAGTTCCGGCCGGCGCTCCAAGACACTAGCGTGGGTCACGCCGGAATCGAACCAGACATCGAGCGTGTCGCCCACTTTTTCGTAGTCCGCCGCGTCCGCGCCGAGCAATTCCTCAGCCGTGAGTTCAAACCAGGCATCGATGCCGCGCGTCTCAACGCGCTGGGCCACTTCTTCAATAAGCCTATCCGTCTCCGGATGCGCCTCACCCGTCTTGCGGTGCACAAAAAGCGGGATCGGCACGCCCCAGGCGCGCTGGCGCGAGATACACCAATCGGGGCGGTTTTCCACCATGCCCTGAATCCTGGCCTTGCCCCATTCCGGAACCCAGCGGGTGTTGTCGATGGCGCGCATCGCCAGCTCACGCAGCCGCCCCATGCTGATAAACCACTGCGACGTGGCGCGAAAAATAATCGGCGTCTTGTGGCGCCAGCAATGCGGATAACTATGGTTGAGCGCGGCGACATGCAACAGCGCCCCGTGCGTTTTGAGCACTTCGATCACATGGTCGTTGGCCTTGAACACATGCTCACCGCCAAACAGCTCGGTGTCGGGCAGGAATTTTCCATCGGCGCCGACCGGGTTGTACACGGCCAAACCGTAACGCTCGCCCACCACATAATCTTCCAGGCCATGTCCCGGCGCGGTGTGCACCGCCCCGGTGCCGGTATCGGTGGTGACATGCTCACCCAAGATGATCGGCACTTCACGCGCATAGAACGGATGTTTGAGCTTCACCCCTTCGAGGTCCTTGCCCTGGCAATTCGCCACCACACGGTAATCGACGATGCCATAACGGGCCATGACATCCTTCACCAAGGGATCGGCAATCAGCAGGCGCTCGTGGCCCAGCGGGCCGGCGCATTGAAGCAGCACGTATTCCAGTTCCGGATGCAAGGTCACGGCCTGGTTGGCGGGCAGCGTCCACGGCGTCGTGGTCCAGATAACAATATTGATCGGGCCTTCGCCGGCATGACCGGGCACACATTCACAGCGCGCGAGAAACTCTGCCGGCTCCGCGGCGGCGAAGCGCACGTCAATGGCCGGCGAGGTTTTGTCGGCGTATTCGACCTCAGCTTCCGCGAGCGCCGAACCGCAGTCGGTGCA
>CAYIQV010000352.1:422-2245 GCA_964365635.1 uncultured Acidiferrobacteraceae bacterium | reverse complement strand
TGAAACAGTTGAAGTTCCTATATCCGCGTTAATCTGCGTTCATCTGCGGTTACATAAATCATATGATCAAACAAAAACTCGATGACGAGATGAACATCGCCGGGCGCGTGGCCCGCTATTTCATCGACAGCAAGCTGACGCTGCTGATCATGGCCTTTGCCTTTCTCGCGGGAGTGTTCGCCTTTCTGGTTACACCGCGCGAGGAAAACCCGAAAATCGTAGTGCCGGCGGCGAATGTGATCGTTACCAAGCCCGGGGCCTCGCCCGCCGAGATCGAACAACTGATCGTAAAACCCCTTGAGGCCATCTTGCAGGGCCTCGCGGGTGTCGAACACACCTACGGCATGGCGATGAGTTCCATGGGCGTAGTGAGCGTGCAATTCAAGGTCGGGCAGTCCAAGGAAGAGTCGATGGTAAAGCTCTACGACCGCATCATGAGCAACATCGACCGCATGCCCGCGGACACGCTGCAACCACTGGTCAAGCCGGTGGACGTGGATGACGTGCCGATCCTCACGATTTCTCTGTCATGTGTCGTTTCCGAGGATTGCCATCTGCGGCGTGTGGCCAACAACGTGCTCGAACAGTTGCAGCGCGTGGAAGGCACCTCCATCGCCTATGTACACGGCGGTCAACGGCGTGCGATCAATGTGCGCCTCGATCTGGAGCGCATGCGCGCCTACAACGTGACACTGTCCACCATCCGCCATGTGGTCGAGGCGACCAACGTGGATATTCCTTCCGGCGCCTTCGTTGGCGGCAACCGCGTAGCCACGGTACAGGCCGGCGGTATGCTCAAAACGGCCGAGGACGTGGGCAGCCTGGTGGTGGCGCTGTCGGGACACCGGCCGGTCTACCTGAAACAGGTGGCTGCCATCACCGATGGTCCCGAAGACATCGAACGCACCAGCCGTATCGGTTACGGCCCGGCGTATGCGGGCCAGCGACCGGCGGATGTCGAGGTCCCGGCCGTGACGCTCGCTATCGCCAAACGCGCCGGCGCCAATGCCGTCACGGTAGCGGACGAGGTGATTCAGGAGCTGGAGCGTATCCGCGCCACGGCTATTCCACCGGGTGTGGGCGTCAACGTCACGCGCAATGACGGGGTCAAGGCCAACGATGCCGTGAACACGCTCATGGAACACCTCGCCATCGCCATCGTCACCGTCGTGTTGCTGCTGGTGTTTTTCCTCGGCTGGCGCGCCTCCGGGATTGTCACCATCACCATCCCGCTCATTCTCTTCATCACGCTCACGGTCGGGCTCATTGCCGGCCAAAGCATCAACCGCATTACGCTGTTTTCGCTGATCCTGTCGCTGGGCTTGCTGGTGGACGACTCAATCGTGGTGATCGAAAATATTTTTCGGCATTACGCCAGGAAGGGGGCGGATCGACTGAATGGCGCGGTGGCGGCCGTGAATGAAATCGGCAGACCCACCAACCTCGCGACCTTCACCGTGATCCTCGCCTTCCTGCCGATGTTCTGGGTCAGCGGCATGATGGGGCCGTACATGGCGCCGATCCCGTTCAACGTGCCGGTGGCCATGCTGACCTCGCTGGTCATTGCCTACACCGTGGCACCGTGGGCGGCGTATCGCTTCCTCAAGGTGCGCGGGCACGAAGGGCTGGCGCACCAGGACGAACACAAGGGTTTCCTGGAACGGCATTACGCCCGGATCATGGGCCGCCTGATCGCCGACAGCAGCGCACGGCGCAAATTTTTCCTCGGCGTTGGCGCGCTCATGCTGCTCGTGCTCGCCATGCCCGCCTTCAATCTGGTGCTGTTCAAAATGCTGCCCAAGAACAACACCAATACCTTCAAC
>CAYIQV010000352.1:0-412 GCA_964365635.1 uncultured Acidiferrobacteraceae bacterium | reverse complement strand
ACGGTCGACATGCCCGAAGGCACGAGCCTGGAAGAAACCGACCGCGTCACGCGCCTCCTGGGCGATATCGTGCGCCGCCATCCGCAGGTCGAAACCTACGAAACCCCCGTGGGCGAGGCCGGCGTCATCGACTTCAACGGCATGCTGCGTGGCGCCGGTCTGAAACAGGGACCGCAACTGGCCGAAGTGCGCGTCAACCTGCGCAATAAACAGGAACGTGCGGCATCTTCCATCGATATCGTGCTTGATCTGCGCCAACCCCTCGCGGAACTGGCGGCCAAAACCGGGGCCAACATCAAACTCGCCGAGGACCCGCCGGGGCCGCCGGTACGCGCCACCATCCTCGCCGAACTGTACGGGCCCGATTACGAACAACTGCGCAAGCTGGCGCATGAACTGCGTCAGGAAGTGT
>CAYIQV010000351.1:0-2249 GCA_964365635.1 uncultured Acidiferrobacteraceae bacterium | reverse complement strand
CGCCGGCAGGCCCCAGAGCGTGCCGCTGATGCGGGGGAACAGCAGATAAACGATCAGCATCAATGGCAAGGCCTTGGCCAGCATGGCGCCGGAGAGGCGCAGGCGTTGCCGGGTGTCCAGGCCCGCGGGCTGGACGAGTTGAATCAGGCCGGCGGTGCACACGGTGACGGCCAGCAGCGCCCACGCACCAAGCCACAACGATTGCGAGTAAAGAAAACTGCTTAGGATGACGAGATAAAACAGGAACAAGCTGAGAAAATAATCGCGCACGGTTTTAAGCTCAAGGAACTTAAGGCCAAGCAGCGTGATGAGCATGGCCACCCCCGGGTCGCGCCCCAGCAGCGTGCCGTACTTTCGGTAAATGGCGGCCAGGACAAGTAGCAGAAGCGCGGTACGCACCAGACGCCCGGGCCGGTACCAACCGCGGTGCTCGCACAGATAACGCCACGACGCGGCCAGCGCGAACACGGCGAGAACCCACAACGGTAGTTCCAGCGCATGTGGCGCCACGGCCATGGCTCCGGCGGCGAGCAGGCCAAGGAGAGTGCGCCGATCAATCGACGCCGCATTCATGGCGCACGCCCGAACAAGGCGAGCGCCTTGAGACATTCATGTTGGTGCTCTTCCCCGCTCGCCGGATCGAGTGTTTTTTCCGGCAGTCGCAGCCCATAACGCAGATTGGTTTGCTGTGCCTCCAGTACCCAGCGCGCGAGCAGACTCAGGCGGTCTTCGATACCCAGTCCTTCGAGCGTGTCCCAGTCGAGCCAGACCGTGGCCTGATAGCCGCCACCGAACTGTTTGATGTGCCAGCCCTGGCCGCGCGCGGCGGCCTTCCAGTCCACGTGCCGTGGTGAATCGCCGGCGCGGAATTCGCGCACGCCGATGAAATCATCGCCGCCGACCCGGAGCCCCTGTGTCGACTCGAATGTTTCCACTGGGCTCGCACGCAACGGAGTTGGTTCTGCTGGCGCCGGATAGACCAGGCAATCCTGTTTGAGCTCCACGCGCCGCGACCACGAATAAAGCAGACCCAAGGGAAAACGTGTCATCACGGTAAAGGGCGGGACCGCGAGATAGCCGCGTGTTGTGGCGCACACCGGTATTTCAATACAGACCGAACCGCGCGGACCGATATCGACGCCGGCGATTTCATTTTTGCCGAGCATCACTACGATACCCAAACGCGGTGTGGTGCTGTCGTTAGAGAGATGAATCCGGAATTTCGCCATCTCGCCCGCGAACACGGGCGTACAGACCCCGGCGGCAAGGCGCAGGTGAATAAGATTGCGGTGGGTGTAGAGCATCGACACCACGGCCAGCGAACCCAGCAGGAACGTCAGCGCGTAGGCGAGACCGTTGCCATAGTTTATCGCGGCGAGCAGCTGGATAAGAAGCAGCAACGCAAACAGCAGTCCATAACGGGTCGGCAGCATGTACAGCTGTCGGCGCCCGAGGACGACAGCGCTGTTCATGGCCGGCACGGCGGGATTGCGGGACCAATCCATTTGACAGGATTCTCAGGATTTACAAGATTGCTTTTATGGAATCTCTGATTTATTAGTTTTTGACGCAGAGCCGCAAAGACGCAAAGAATTATTGTGTTTGTTTCTCCCCCGGCTTTTCTTTGCGCCTTCGCGTCTTTGCGTCAAGTGATCATAATTAATCAGACTTCCTTTCACGGAATCGGCACCGACTCGATAAGCTGAGCCACGGAAGTGGCACGGCTGTTCGCCGAACGCAGGCGATGACCGATCACAGCCGCCGCTACGGCCTGCACATCTTCCGGCAGCACCATGTCGCGCCCGGCGAGCATGGCCCAGGCGCGGGCGGCGGAAAGCAGCGCCAGTCCGGCGCGCGGCGACAGACCCTCAGTGAACAGGCCGCCGCGGCGCGTGGCCTCGAGCAGGTTCTGCACGTAATCCAGCAGCGGATCGGCGACATGCACCCGCAGAGTGAGCTGTTGCAGGCTGACGAGTTTGTCGGGGGTGATTACTGCTGTCAGCGATTCGAGCAACTCACGCCGATCGCGTCCCTTGAGCAGCGCCCGCTCCGCCTCGCGGTCGGGGTAGCCCATCTCGATGCGCATGAGGAAGCGGTCGAGCTGCGATTCGGGCAGCGGGAAGGTGCCGATCAGGTGATGCGGGTTTTGGGTGGCGATGACAAAGAAGGGCTCAGGCAGTTTGTGCGTGGTCCCGTCGGCTGTCACTTGATGTTCTTCCATGGCTTCGAGCAAGGCGCTCTGGGTCTTG
>CAYIQV010000350.1:0-2254 GCA_964365635.1 uncultured Acidiferrobacteraceae bacterium | reverse complement strand
ACCATTATTCCTGTTACCTCCGTACTGTGCCTGTGCGGCTACCACTTTGAGCGCCATGAAGTGTTGTGGCCCTCGAGCGCAGAGCGCCCTTCTCCCAAAGAACCTTTCGATCACAAATAAAAAACCCGGCGGTTCAACGCCGGGTTAGATGGCAGTCAGGGTGCAGGGCTAGGAGGCGTACAACAAATCCACCAGTGCCGTGTAGGCACGATTGTCGTACTGGCGGAATCTCAACGCTGCACTCTGCCCCTCGACGCGCACCACCTCCGCGGGCAGGCGATACAAAGTGGACTTACCTCGTTCCTTGAGTCGCAACACGGCTTCGACCGAAACGCCGGGAGGCAAGTCCGTCCTGTCTGCCTGAATCAGGGCGCCATTCAGGCTGAGGTCATGAACCTTCCAGCGCCGGGAGTACAGCAAGTCGTAATTGATAAGAACATCCAGCGCGAGCTTTTTGCGGATGCTGGCCCTGTACTCAATATCCATATTCCATCCCTTCATGGGGCTAACTCCGGTTCCTCGTGTGAACCATCATGTTCGGGCTGCGCTGAATCGTCAACCACTCCATCATCTCCATAAGAAAAGGCTTGTCTGCGAGGCTGATATTTCCCAGGGGGTGGGCTATTATTTGCTCAGCAAACAATAATTTGTCACTCACCATGAGGATGACATGACGGATCTGGTGGTCTCATCGCAAATCGTGCCCGCGGAACCCCTGCGCCACCGTGCGCCGGCGTTTGATGAACATGGCCGGCCCTTGAGCGATTTCATGGTGCTCTTTCCGGGGCTGGCGCGCAAACCGCAACACCGGATTCAGACCACCATCGACCATATCCAGACGGTATTCGCCAATTACGGCCATGCGGTGGTGTTCGCCGAGCTCAATCTGAAACTAAGCCTGCTGTGGGTTTCTATTCGGCCCATTCCCGGTATTCGCCTCGAAATTACCGATGCCCTGCGGCAACTGATCCCCGAAGCGAAACTGGTTTCCCACATCTGATGGGCCATCAGGCCCGCAGCGACCAAACCACCTGCAACACAAACACGGCGATACCGGCAAGCGCCAGATAAATCGCACCGGTAAAGCCACTCGCCACCAGTACTCCGGCAGTTAGAAAAACAAGCGCGCGCATGCCACTGCCATAGGCCAACCGCTGGCTGGCCACAGCATAAGCGGAGCTGCTGCGCGCCGGCCAGATCCACACCGGCAACAAATAGCTGACCGCCCCCGTTACCAGCGGCAAGAGAAAAATCAAAAACAGCAATTGGGTGGTTACGTGCGCCGGCCAGATAACGGCGGCATGTAAACCACCAGTCGCCAGCACCGCGCCCCATCCGAGTGTCGCAACGGCCAGCGAGGTGCCGGCATGGTTCCATCCCCACACCTGCGTGCGCCGGGTAACCACCACCGCCACAGCAAAACGCATCCACGGGATCAGCCAGAGCAAAAGACCGACCAGCGAAAACCGCGGTGCCACCGCGGCACACACCGCGACCAGCCACGCCCCTGTTACCGCCAGCGGTAAATTCCTTTTCAGCCACTGGCCGGCGCCAGGATCGGCATAGCCGGCGACGGTTGGAACCAGCACACGCAGCGTGCCCAAGGCCGTCAACCCGATGAATCCGAGCACATTGATATGCAGATGAAATCGCCGCAAGGCAAGCCAGTGCTCCGGCCAGAAGATGGCACCGAGAATCGCGACCAACCCCAACAGCAGACTGAGCAGCGCGAACAGATACCAATACAACCCGGGATGCGGAGTGCCCAGCGTGTGGCGTGCGCGATACCACATCCACCCAAGCAATACGGTACATGACAGCAGGCCGGTCAACGCCGCTATCGGGAGCAACTCACGCCGCCACACGAGACTCGCGGTAACGAGCATGCCAGCGATCAATGCGATCACCGGAGCAAACAGGACAAACCCTTCCGGGGCGCGGCTGCGTGTCAGCACCGGCGTGAAATAAATCATAGCGCCCATGATGAGCGGCATGATTCCAAGCGCCATGACGAGATGAATGACAGCCGGGGAGCCCTGCGGTAACCGGAGAAACTGCGTGGCCGCTACAACAAAGATACATAGCGCAATGGCAACGAGGCCAACCATGATACGACGCATGCCCTGCACCGGATTCTGTTTGGTCATGGGGAATTCACGAAGGTATACGCCCCGACGATCTATGATAGTGGGTGACCTACTCGTCAGTCACACAACCTTCCGAGGCATTCTTCACGAGCTTGATGTACTTGTAC
>CAYIQV010000349.1:0-2254 GCA_964365635.1 uncultured Acidiferrobacteraceae bacterium | reverse complement strand
CATCGGAGAAGGGCTGATCGCCGCTCTCGTCGGCGTCTTTGGCGTCATCAACGTACTCGCCGCCCTCGTCGGCATTTGTCCGTTGTACAAGCTGGCCGGGATCTGCACGTATCGCTCTGACAAGACGGCATCCTGACAAGACAAGCCAGGACCGAAGACATGAAACTGCGCACGCGGCTGCTGGTTTCGTTTGTCGGCATGGCGCTGCTCGTGCTGATCGTCTTCGGGACCACCACTTATCAAATTGCGGTTGATTCTGGGATAAAAAGAGAAACGACCCTGTTGCAGCACATCGTGCTGGATCAGGCCCGATTCCTGGCCGGTCTGGGAAGGAGCGTCCGGTGGATGGATCAACTGCCTGCGTCCGGTCGCTTCGGCAGCGGTCATCTGACGCTCATCATCGATGCCAAAGGCATTGTTTGGCCCTCCTCTTCACCTTCTTCGGGAGTTCCGGATGGCCGTGACAAATATCTCCCGCTGATGAAACCGATCCAGGATGGAAAGAAAATCGGCCAACTGGCGCTGGAAGGAAAATCATTCATCTGGGCCATTGCACCCGTCAAGAACGGTCCATACACGCTTGTTGCCCTGCACCGGTTGAACGAGGAAGATATCGCTTCGCCTTTCAAAACTCTCGGCGTCAAAATGTTAGTCGCCGGCGTCATCGTTATATGGGTAGCGATCTGGGGCGCCCTCATTCTTGCAACCGTCTTTATGAAACGTCAGGATGAACACAACGCCGTCCTGATCCATCAGGCACTCCATGATGAGTTAACCGGCCTCCCTAACCGGAATCTGCTCTATGACCGTCTCGAGCAGGCTATTTATCTAGGACGCCGCGCACAAAAAAGCGTTGCTTTACTCATCATGGACCTTGACCGGTTCAAGGAAGTCAACGACGCGCTGGGGCACCAAAGCGGCGATCAACTGCTGAAGCAGACGAGCGAACGCCTGCGTGAGACATCGCGCGAATCCGACACGGTAGCCAGATTGGGCGGTGATGAATTTGCAATGCTGCTGCCTAACGGGAATGTGCAGCAGGCAACGCTGCTTGCAAACAAGGTGATCCAGATACTGGACCCAGCCTACAACATCAACGGAACAGATATCGATGCCAAGACGAGCATCGGGATCGCCGTTTATCCCGACCACGGCGAGAACGCCGAGGATCTTATTCGGCATGCGGATGTGGCGATGTACCAGGCCAAACAACAGGGCATCGGCTTCACGGTCTATGCAGCGGAGTCGGATCCCCAGAGCCTGCGCCGGCTCACGCTGCACGGCGACCTGCGCCACGCGACCGAAAGTGACGTCGGTCTGACATTACATTACCAGCCACAGGTGGACCTGATATCCAGCTCGGTCATTGGCGTCGAGGCGCTGTTGCGCTGGCATCATCCGCAAAAAGGTTTTATTCCGCCCGACGAATTCATTCCGCTCGCGGAAAGAAGCGGCCTAATCACGCCCATCACCGAACTGGTGCTCAATAAGGCGTTTCATCAATACAACACCTGGCGGCGGGCGGGCATACACCTCAATGTATCGATAAACCTCTCGGCCAAAAATCTGCATGACGCGCGACTCCCTGCCAACATTGGCCGGCTGCTTGGCGCATGGAACATTCCTCCGAACGATGTGCATCTCGAGATTACGGAAAGCGCCATGATGGCCGATCCGTTCAAGGCCAAAAAGATTCTGCTGGAATTCAACGCGATGGGCATTAGCCTTGCTGTCGACGATTTCGGGACAGGTTATTCGTCGCTGGCTTACCTCAAGCAATTGCCCGTTAACTCGATTAAAATAGACAAATCATTCGTGCTTAACATGACGACGGATAGAAATGATGCATCCATCGTACGCGCCACTATCGATCTGGCGCACCATCTTGACCTCAAGGTGGTTGCCGAAGGGGTCGAGAATAAGGAAACTCTGTCAACGCTTCTGGACCTCGGCTGCGACATCGCGCAGGGCTACTACATCAGTAAACCGGTACCGGCGGATGAGCTGGTTCGCTGGCTTGCGCGCCACAATGCCGCGCCCGATGCCTTGGCGCCTGTGGCGACTTAAAAGCCCGCGTCAGTTGCGGCGCAGATCGTCCCGCACCGCAATGGGTGTCGGGTAGCGCCAGACGATCAGGTACATCGACACCATCATGGAAATGATGGTGGTCAATTCCAGCAGATGGGCCGTCTGGCGGCTCACCACGCCGGTTTCCAGAGCTAGCACAGCAATCAATAAACTGAACTCACTCCCC
>CAYIQV010000348.1:0-2256 GCA_964365635.1 uncultured Acidiferrobacteraceae bacterium | reverse complement strand
TTACACTGATTCATTATTCAAAAATGCCACGTTGCGTCTGATCGGGGTTGTTCGGCGCGGTCAGGCCGAAGTGCCGCCAGGCAGCAGCCGTCGCCAGACGTCCGCGCGGCGTGCGCATGAGAAAACCCTGCTGGATCAGAAACGGCTCGATCACGTCCTCGATGGTATCGCGCTCCTCGCCGATGGCGGCGGCAAGATTGTCCACCCCCACCGGCCCGCCACTGAATTTCTCAATGACCGCCAGAAGCAGTTTCCGGTCCAGCATATCGAACCCGCATTGATCCACTTCTAGCATGTTGAGCGCGGATTCAGCAATGTCGCTCGTAAGATGTCCCTTACCTTTGATCTGGGCAAAATCGCGGGCGCGGCGCAGCAGACGGTTGGCGATCCGCGGCGTGCCGCGCGAACGCCGGGCCATGGCGGCAACGGCCTCGGGCTCGATGGGGATTTCGAGGATACCCGCGGAGCGCGCCACGATCCGGGCAAGCTCCTCCGGATTGTAAAACTCCAGCCGCTGGACAATACCGAAACGATCGCGCAACGGCGAGGTCAGGAGACCCGCACGCGTGGTCGCGCCTACCAGCGTAAAGGGGGGCAGATCAAGCTTGATGGAACGCGCCGCCGGCCCTTCGCCAATGAGAATATCGAGCTGGTAGTCTTCCAGCGCCGGGTAGAGGATTTCTTCCACCACCGGACTCAGCCGATGGATCTCGTCGATAAACAACACATCGTTGGGTTGCAGGTTGGTGAGGATGGCGGCCAGGTCGCCCGGGCGTTCGAGCACCGGACCCGAGGTCTGGCGCATGCTCACCCCCATTTCGTTGGCGATGATGTGGGCGAGCGTGGTTTTGCCAAGGCCGGGGGGGCCGAACAACAGCACGTGGTCGAGGGCCTCCCCGCGTCCGCGCGCGGCGGCGATGAATATCTCCATCTGCCGGCGTATCGGTTCCTGACCGATGTATTCCGCGAGGCGCGCCGGTCGCAGGCGCCGGATATCGGCGACTTCCTCGGGTGCGTCTACAATTTTGGCGGAAACCAGTCGGTCGGTTTCGATCATAAAAAAGTTCCTACCGCAAAGACGCCAAGAACGCAAAGAAAAGCATTTTTGATACTAAAACCTTTGCGCTCTTTGCGCCTTTGCGGTGAAAAATCATACCCCAATTAATCATACTGCCATGCCTTTCAGCGCCTGACGAATAATTTCTTCGGTGCTGAGTCCTTTGGTGGCGATGCCGCGCACCATGCGGCTGGCCTCGGGAAGCTTGTAGCCCAGGGACACCAAGGCGCTCACCGCCACACCGATCGGATCCGCTGGCACGGTTGCAGCGTGTGCGGGTGCCAGAGCGCCAAGGTCAGTCGGCAATTTATCGCGCATCTCGACAATCAGGCGCTCGGCGGTCTTGCGGCCGATACCCGGCACCTGGGTCAGCCGGGCCACGTCTTCCCCGGCGACACTGCGGACAAACTCCTCGTCCGAGAGGCCCGACAGCACCGCCAGCGCCACGCGCGGACCGACGCCGTTTACCTTGAGCAGATCACGGAACAGCCGCCGCTGGGACTCGCGCGCGAAACCATATAATAGGTGTGCATCTTCGCGCACCACGAGATGGGTGTGCAGGGTCACGGGTTGGCCCACGGCCGGCAGCTCGTAAAACGTGGTCATGGGGGCCTCCAGCTCGTAGCCGACACCGCCGACATCGATGAGCAGGGCCGGGTGCTCCTTGCGTAACAACACCCCGTGCAGTCTTCCGATCATGCGCTCAACCTCAGTCCCCGGCCGCTGCGGCGGCGCGTGCGTGCCCGCTCGAACGACTGGATACCGACCGCGTGATGCGCGTGGCAGATGGCGCAGGCGAGAGCGTCCGCGGCGTCGGCCTGAGGCGTACCGGAAAGCTCCAGCAGCGCCTTCACCATGTGTTGCACCTGAGTCTTATCGGCGTGTCCTTTGCCCACGGTGGCGCGTTTGATTTGCAGGGCGGTGTACTCGGCGATATCGATCATCTGATTCGCGCCAGCCAGAATCGCGGCGCCACGCGCCTGACCCAGCTTAAGCGCCGAATCCGGGTTACGCGCCAGGAAGACCTTCTCAATCGCGAGCGCCGTGGGCTGGTAGGTCTGGATGACTTCACTTACGCCATCATAGACGGACTTGAGTTTTGCCGCGAGATCGCCCTTGGGGATACGCACACAGCCGCTCGCGACATACTGGATTTTCCCGTTGCGCAATATTTGCACCACGCCGAAACCGGTAATGCG
>CAYIQV010000347.1:0-2263 GCA_964365635.1 uncultured Acidiferrobacteraceae bacterium | reverse complement strand
CACCGCGTCCATGACGTATTTGAGGTCGGTTTCGGGGTCGGGCACAGGCAGTGCGGCGATATCGGCCGCGCTGCGCACCGTTTTCTGGAAGCGCGGCCCTTCGCCTTCGGTAAAAGTTAGCCCGAGTCCCATGGCATCGGGAATGGTCAGGATGTCGGAGAAAAGAATCGCGGCATCGAGCGGAAAGCGGCGCAGGGGTTGCAGCGTAACCTCGCAGGCGAGTTCCGGCGTGGTGCACAGCGTCATGAAGTCACCGGCCTTCTCGCGCACCGCACGGTATTCGGGCAGATAGCGCCCCGCCTGGCGCATGACCCATACCGGGGTCATATCCACCGGCTGCCTGAGCAGCGCACGCAATAATCTATCGTTTTTAATCAGATCCATATGAGTTTTCGTCGCTAAGTCGCAAAGAAAAGATTCAAGCGCAAGAACCTTTGCGCCTTCGCGTCAAAAATTCTTACAACGGTGCCGGGAGGTCGGAAGCGCCCATGAGGTACTGATCCACGCCGCGCGCGGCGGCGCGCGCCTCGGCGATGGCCCAGACGATAAGCGACTGGCCGCGCTGCATGTCGCCGGCCGTGAACACACCGGAAACGGAGGTCATCCAGTTTTCGTCGCGCCAGACATTGCCGCGTTCGGTCAGCTTCACGCCCAACTGCACCAGCATGCCCGGCTTTTCAGGGCCGACAAACCCCATGGCAAGTAGCACCAGGTCCGCGGGTAACTGAAATGCGCTGCCCGGAATTTCCCTGAATATCGTACGCCCGCCTTCCTGAGTGAGCTCCACCTGCACCAGCTCCAGCGCCATCACCTTGCCGCTCTCGCCCACGAAGCGCTTGGTGGAAACCGAATACATCCGTTCGCCGCCTTCCTCGTGCGCCGAGGCCACCCGGTAGATGTTTGGATATTGCGGCCAGGGATTGCTGCCAGCATCGCGCTTCTCGGGCGGACGCGGCATGATCTCGAGTTGGATGACCTTAGTCGCGCCTTGACGGTGCGCGGTGCCGAGACAGTCGGCGCCGGTGTCGCCACCACCGATGATAACCACCTGCTTATCCTTGGCGCTGATCTCCTGATCCGCCGCCACCTTGTCACCTTCGGCACGGCGATTCTGCTGCGTGAGGTATTCCATCGCAAAGTGCACGCCCTTCAGCTCGCGGTCCGGTATCTTGAGGTCGCGCGGATCGCAGGCACCGCCCGTGAGCAGGACGGCGTTGAAATTCTTGCGCAGTCCATCGGTCGGAACATTGACGCCAACATGGGCGTTGACCTGGAAGGTGACACCTTCGTCCTTAAGCTGCTCCAGACGCTGGTCGAGCACCCTCTTCTCCATTTTGAATTCGGGGATGCCGTAACGCAGCAAACCACCCGGACGCCCGTCGCGCTCGAACACCGTGACCTCGTGACCTGCGCGACGCAACTGCTGCGCGGCGGCCAGGCCCGCGGGTCCGGACCCGACCACGGCGACCTTCTTGCCGGTCCGCACCTTCGGCGGCTCGGGCTTGACCCAGCCCTGCTGAAAGGCGTGGTCGATGATGGCCAGCTCTACCACCTTGATGGTGACCGGATCGTCATTGATGCCCAGCACGCATGCGCCCTCGCACGGGGCGGGGCAGAGGGTGCCGGTGAACTCGGGGAAGTTGTTGGTGGCATGCAGGCGCTCGATCGCTTCCTGCCACAGGCCGCGATAGACGAGGTCATTCCAGTCGGGGATGAGGTTGCCGAGCGGGCAGCCCTGATGGCAAAACGGAATGCCGCAGTCCATGCAGCGCGCGCCCTGACGCTTGAGCTCGTCCTCGGGGAATGCCGCCATCACCTGCTTCCAGTCCCGCAGCCGTTCCTGCACCGGCCGGTAAGGCTGCTTGGCGCGGTGAAATTCGATAAAGCCGGTGATCTTACCCATGCGAGGCTTCCATTACCGCCTGGTCTTCCGACACCCCGCTCTGACGCGCCTTGTGGATGGCGATGAGCACGCGCTTGTAGTCCTTGGGCATCACTTTGACGAATTTCGGTTGCGCCGCCTTCCAGTGGGCCAGCAGTTTTTCCGCCACCGTGCTTTGGGTGTGACGCACATGGCGCTTGAGCAGTTCCTTGATGACGTCCACTTCCTCGGCCTCGATCAGCGGATCTAGGTCCACCATGGCCAGATTGCAACGCTGCTTGAAGTCGCCTTTTTCGTCGAGCACATAGGCCACGCCGCCGGACATGCCGGCCGCAAAATTACGCCCGGTGCGGCCGATGACCACGACGCAGCCGCCGGTCA
>CAYIQV010000346.1:0-2269 GCA_964365635.1 uncultured Acidiferrobacteraceae bacterium | reverse complement strand
TTTTTTGACTGGCCAGCGTATCTGGCCAAAGACGGGATTTATTACGAAATGTTTTATCCGCAGGCGGAGTTTATTTCCGCTGGCAACGGTTTCTGGCTAAAAGAAAAATTATTTGCCCTGAGAGATGAATTTTTGTCGGCTATCGCCAATGTCGTGCCGGAACCCCACTCCGCTTTTTTGGGCGGTATTACGGTTGGCGCGAGAGAAAGTTTGCCGGAAAGTTTGCAAGAAAAATTCAGGACTACTGGCATAGCTCATGTGGTGGCCTTGTCCGGATACAACATAACGATTGTGGCGGAAGCGATAATGCTGTTTTTTAGTTTTTTGCCCCAATACCTGGCAATCAGCGGGGGAATAATCGGCGTTATTTTGTTTGCCATAATGACCGGGGCTTCGGCCACCGTGTTAAGAGCTTCTATTATGGCTTTGTTGGCTTTAACGGCCAGAGCCACGGGTCGGATTTACACTGTTTCTTGGGCGCTTTTTCTCGCCGGTTTTTTTATGGTCTTGCAGAATCCGAAAATTCTGCGGTTTGACACTTCGTTCCAGCTTTCTTTTCTGGCGACCTTGGGCTTGATTTATCTTTCGCCGATTGTAAAAAACAAACTCGGCTTTATTACTAACAAGTTTAATTTGCGGGAAATTTTTTCCGCCACAATTTCGGCCCAAATTTCCGTCTTGCCTTTGCTAGTTTATAAAACAGGGTTGTTTTCCATTGTCGGCTTGCCGGTTAATTTTTTGATTTTGCCGCTTATTCCTTTAACGATGTTTTTTGGTTTTGCCACGGGAATTTTGGGAATGTTCAGCGGTGTTTTAGGCGCGCCTTTTGGCTGGGCCAGCTACGGATTGCTTCAATACGAACTGTTTATCGTGGAAATTTTCGCCAAACTGCCGTTTGCGGCGGTAAATATCTCCGGCTTTTCCGAAATATTTTTAATTTTAAGCTACGTGGCTATTTTCATCATCGTTTATCACCTTCGTAGGAAAGAAAAATTAACGGAGCAAAAAACTTGACTTTTTGTTGATTTTGCTGTATATTTAAAAAAAGTAAATTTCTTTTAAAATTTTATATCTTGAAACCTTAAAAAAGGAGGATTTTTATGATTGGGTTGGTGGAAGAAGAAAACATTGAGGGGATTAGAGTTAAAAAATATTCACCTGAAAATGGAAGCAAAAATAATCTTGTTATTTTAATGGTACACGGCATGTTTGGTGGGGATTGGTATTTTGAGTCTTGGGCAAAATTCCTCCAGGATATAGGTTTTCAGGTTTATGTCTTAAACCTTAGGGGTCACAATGGTAGTTTTTGCCTAAAACTTGGTTCTGTTTCCATTATGGATTATGTCAGCGATGTTAAAAAAGTTGCTGACTATATTTATAAAAAATACAGCATTCCGCCGGTAATGATCGCCCATTCTATGGGTGGATTAATTGCTCAAAAAATGACTGAGGTATATCCTTATTTGGTTAAAGGACTTGTGCTTGTCGCCAGTGCTCCACCTAAAGGAATTTCTGTTCTTTCTTTTTTAGTTTTGAGAAAGATTATTAAACACATGCTTAAAATAGTATTTAATAAGTCTTTTAATATGACAAGAAAGGACTGCTTCAGTTTGGTTCTAAATAATTTTAATAAAGATGATACTGAAGCCAACCTTGTGGCTAAAAAATTTATGAGTACTCCTGAATCTGGGAAGGCGGCAAAAGAACTGGCGCTTAGTTTAATTCCTGTAGATCACAGAAAGATAAATTGTAAAACACTTATTGTGGCTGGCTCAAAAGATAAAATTTGTCCTTTGAACATTCAGTGGGAAATTAAAGAGAAGTACTACTTTTCTGATTATTTCCAATTTGAACGCGGGCACATGCTTATGCTAGAACCGGGATGGGAAAAAGTAATATCCAAAATTTCGGATTGGATTAGTATGAACATTTTTTAAACCTCTGTATTAGAGGTGAAAGGAGGTAAGTGATAATTTTTTACATCACTTACCTCCTTTTTATTATGGTTTCTTGATTTCTGGATAATTTATTTTGTGTCTATAATAAGGAGCAATCATGAAAAATTTTAAATATTATTTTTTAAGCGTTCTGTTTTTGGGGGCGATTTTTGTCTGGTACGCCGTATTGGCGGAAACAAGGGGCGGCCTAACAGTCGCTTTTTTGAACGTCGGCCAAGGCGACGCGATTTTTATTGAAGCGCCCAATGGCAATCAGGTTTTGATAGACGGCGGACCGAATAAAGCGGTTTTAAGGGAAATTTCAAAACAAA
>CAYIQV010000345.1:0-2301 GCA_964365635.1 uncultured Acidiferrobacteraceae bacterium | reverse complement strand
CCGACTCGGCCGATGATTTTCTGCTGAAGGATTTTCAGCCGCATGACACTCATTTTCAGCAACTGTGGGGCCGGGCCGAGCTGCTGCCAATAATTCGCTGGAAGAATCGCACAAAACCCGCTTCGGACCGGACGTGGCGTAATCCGTTGGAACAGCCGCGCCTGACGGATGAAGATTCGCGCCACCGCGAAGAAGGCGACCTCATCACTGCGAAAATCCGTGAATTGCTCGGGAGGCCCATCGTGGACAAGGGAACCGTGCGTAGGCTCGATGGCGGTGACGTCATGATCCTGCTGCGCGACCGCACCCACGCCCGGTTTTACGAGGAGGCCCTGCGCCGTGCCGGCATACCTTATACAGGGACGGGCCGAGGGGCTTTCCTGCGGTCCCTCGAGGTGCGCGACATGATGCATTTGCTGAAGTCGCTGATCGAGCCGTATAACGACCTCGCGCTGGCTTCGGCCTTGCGTTCACCGGTTTTTGCCGCCACCGAGGAAGATCTTCTGCGCCTGGTACAGAGTCCCCCCGGCCCCTGGCGCGAGCGTCTGGCGCGATTGCCGTTGGACCCCAAGGGACCAGACCCTCTGGCACGTGCCCAACGCCTGCTGTCGCGTTGGAACAGTTATACCGATCGCATTCCGGTACACGATCTGCTCGACCGAATCTACAACCAAGGCAACATCATTGACCGCTACATCGCGGCGGCACCGGCATACCTGCGCTCGCGCGTGGAAGCCAATCTCAATTATTTTCTTGAATTGGCCCTGGAAATCGACAGCGGCCGTTATCCGAGTCTTTCGCATTTCCTCGCGTATCTTGAAAATCAATCCAATGACGACACCACCTCGCCGCCCGATCCGTCATGGAACCGTGAACCGCGTGTGCGCGTCATGACGATCCATGCCGCCAAGGGGCTGGAAGCTCCCGTCGTTTTCCTGGCCGACGCCGCCCGCGACACCGGGAATCGCGAACGCGGCCTGCGGGCGCTGATCGAGTGGCCGGTGACCGATCCGCGTCCGCGCTATTTCCATCTGGCGGGGAAAAAAGACCGATGCGATGACATCAGCCAGGCGCTGCTGCACGAGCAGCAATGGTCGAGCCGTCGGGAAGAAGCCAATCTGCTGTACGTGGCGCTGACGCGTGCGCGGCAGGTGCTTTATGTCTCGGGTTGTGAATCAGGACTTGGCGGTCGCGGCTGGTACGGCTTTATCGAAAGACGCCTGCTCCGGGCCGTGCATACCGGTGAGGCAAATCGCGCGGGTCTTGAGCTCCATACGATTTTCGCGGACGACGGTGAAGCCGTGTTCAATACCTGCGGACGACTCGAATATGGCAACCCGGATGTGCTGGCGTCGGAACCGCAACAAAAAACGGCCGCGGAATTCACGCTCGATCCGGCCCTGACAAAACCGCTTTCACCGATAGCGGAGACGGGTATTTTCAACCCGAGCCGCGCGGGGCATGCCGACGACGACAGTCCGGATGACGCGGGTACGGCGACAGAAATGCGTGCCGGCAGGCAACGACGCGGTGTGGCAATTCATCGCATGCTTGAGCGTTTAACCCAAGGCGAAGCGCGGCCGGTTGTCATGAAACAATTGCGTCAGGAATTCAACGGCTGGCCGACGGCAGAGGAATTCGATGCCTGGTGGCGCGAGGCCTGTGGGGTGGTGGATAACGCCGCCTTGCGCGAGTTTTTCGATCCCGGCTTTTATCAGCAGGCGCGCAATGAAGTCCCCATCCTTTACCGCGATGGTGAACGCGACGTCTACGGCGTCATTGACCGGCTGGTGATCCGGGAAAGGGAAATCGTTCTCATCGACTACAAAACGCACGCCGGCGCCGCTCCGGAAAACATCGAGCAATTGGCACAGGATTTTTACGAACAGATGCGCTGTTATGGGACCGGGGCAAGCCGCCTCTGGCCCCGGAAGCAGTTACGGTTACTGCTGATCTTCACCGCCTGCGGCGGTTTCGTGGAGATACCGGCGCCGTAAATTACGGCGGATGGGCGTGTACAACGCGGTTACGTCCCGTCTGCTTGGCCTCGTACAGAGCGGTATCCACCTGCTGGAAAAGCCAGACAGCGGGGTCGGGTCCATAGGTATCCACCCCCGGCTCCAGGCAGACAAGCCCGATGCTGACGGTCACGTCCAGATCGACACCCTCCGGAATGATAAAGGCGCTGTGCTCGACGTTGGAACGCAGCCGTTCGGCAATTGCCGCCCCCTGGGCCTGCGTGGTGCCCGGCAGCAGCAGCACGAATTCCTCACCGCCGTAGCGCGCCAGCACGTCGCTGCC
>CAYIQV010000344.1:0-2309 GCA_964365635.1 uncultured Acidiferrobacteraceae bacterium | reverse complement strand
GTCCGGGCGTGCGCACCGACGCGGCGATTTACACCGGTTATGAATTTCCGCCGTATTACGATTCCATGTGTGCCAAGCTCATCGTCTGGGCGCTGACGTGGGACAAGGTGCTGGCGCGCGGCAGGCGTGCATTGATGGACATGGGCCTGCATGGCGTCAAAACAACCAAGCCATTCCATCTGGAAATTCTCAAGACACCGGAGTTTCAGGCGGGAAAATTCGATACCGGGTTTATCGAGCAGCATCCGGAACTGCTGAATTATTCTGTTCGTCGCCCGCCGGCAGACCTGGCCGTCGCCATCGCGGCCGCCATTGCCGCTCACCACGGCCTTTAGGAGAAGGAAATCGTCATGGCCAAGCCATCGAAGAAAAAAGTGCTGATCACGGAAGTCGCGCTGCGCGACGCACACCAGTCGCTGCTGGCCACACGCATGCGCACCGAAGACATGCTGCCGATCTGTGAGAAGATGGATAATGCCGGCTTCTGGTCGCTTGAGGCTTGGGGTGGCGCGACCTTTGATGCCTGTTTGCGTTTTCTGAAGGAAGATCCCTGGGAACGTCTGCGCCAGCTCAAGATGGCACTGCCCAAGACCCCGATCCAGATGTTGCTGCGCGGTCAGAATCTGCTCGGTTACCGCCATTACTCCGATGACGTGGTCGAAGCCTTCGTGAAGAAGGCAGCGGAAAACGGCGTGGACGTGTTCCGCATCTTCGATGCGATGAACGACATGCGCAATATCGAGGTGTCGGTCAAGGCTGTGCTCAAGGCCCGCAAGCATGCCCAGGGCGCCATCTGTTACACCGTCAGCCCGGTGCACACGACAGCGCATTTCGTCAAACAGGCGAAGCAACTGCAGAAAATGGGGTGTCATTCGATCGTCATCAAGGACATGGCCGGACTGCTGACGCCCGCCGCGACCGTGGAACTCTTTTCCGCGCTCTCGAAGGCTATCAAACTCCCGCTGGCGTTCCACTCCCACACCACCATCGGCGTGGCCAATATCTGCATGTACCTGGCCGTGGAGCACGGCGCGCGTCACGTGGATACCGCCATCAGCTCACTGTCCTGGGGCACCAGCCACTCGCCCACCGAAAGCATGGTCGCCGCCTTCCGTGGCACGCCCTACGACACCAAACTGAACCTCGAACAGTTGCAGGAAATCGGTTTTTACTTCCGTGGTGTACGCAAGAAATATCACCAGTTCGAAAGCGAATACGCCGAGATTGATACCCGCGTCATGTTGAGCCAAGTTCCCGGCGGCATGATCTCGAACCTGTCCAACCAGCTGAAGGAACAGGGTGCGCTCAATCGGATGAACGAAGTACTCGCGGAAATACCGCGTGTGCGCGAAGACCTGGGTTACCCCCCGCTGGTGACGCCGACCTCGCAGATCGTCGGCACTCAGGCCGTACTCAACGTGCTCACCGGCCAGCGCTACAAGAGCATCACGAATGAAGTGAAGCTCTACCTCCAGGGCCGCTATGGCAGCGCACCCGGGAAGGTCAATGGGACCGTGCGCAACATGGCGATCGGCAGTGAAGAAGTCATTACCTGCCGCCCAGCCGACCGCCTCAAGCCGGAAATGCACCGGTTACGCGAGGAGATCGGCGAACTCGCCCACACGGAAGAAGACGTGCTGACCTACGCCATGTTCCCGGAAATCGGCCGCAAGTTCCTGGAGGAACGGGCCATGGGCACGCTCAGGCCGGAAGAACTCCAGCCGCCGATCGCCGCCGGATCCGCCGGCCTGACGACGCTGGCGCCCACGGAATTCAATGTCACCATGCACGGTGAAACCTACCATATTGAAGTGAAAGGCGTGGGGCACAAGTCGGATGGGCAGCGCCCGTTCTTTGTGGCCGTGGACGGCGTGCCGGAGCAGATCCTTATCGAAACGCTCTCCGAGATGGCGCCGAGCGAAACAGCAGTGGCCGATGCCCGGCCCATGGCCAAAGGATCCAAACGGCGGAAAGCGACAAAGGAAGGCCATGTCACCAGTTCCATGCCGGGCACCATCGTCGATATCATGGTGAAGGTTGGCGACAAGGTGAAGGCCGGCGATCCGGTGCTGGTGATCGAGGCCATGAAAATGGAAAACGAAGTCCCCGCAACGATTGCCGGTACGGTCAAGGCCGTCAACGTGGCCAAGGGTGACAGCGTCAACCCGGATGAAGCCTTGGTCGAAATTGAATAAGTTTGTATGAATTTTTGACGCGAAGGCGCAAAGACGCAAAGAAAAGATTGAGGGTTTTAGGTTTTCGGCGCGAAGCGCCGTTTTGTTTCCTTCGCGTCTTCGCGTCTTCGCGTC
>CAYIQV010000343.1:0-2313 GCA_964365635.1 uncultured Acidiferrobacteraceae bacterium | reverse complement strand
TTGTGGGACAGCATCTGGCCAGCGATAAGTCGCTGGCGACGCTGCCGCTGGCGTTGCAGTTTCTCGCGACCATGCTTACCAGCATTCCGGCCTCGATGTTGATGAAGCATATCGGCCGCCAGGCCGGTTTCATTGTCGGAACGTTTTTTGGACTTGCCGGCGCCGGATTGGCGGCTTGGGCCATTGTCCATCAGGATTTCATCTACTTCTGTGTCGGTGCCGCGCTCTTCGGGGGCTTTAACGGTTTCGGAACATACTATCGCTTCGCTGCCGCGGATGTCGCCACCGATGATTATCGCAGCAGAGCCATTTCCTATGTGATGGCGGGCGGCGTCATTGCGGCGTTCGTTGGTCCTAATCTCGCCAGTTGGACCAGCGGATGGCTGAGCAACGCCGAGTTTGCCGGAAGTTATCTCGCCCTGGTCGGGATATACGCCGCATCGCTACTGCTGTTGTTGTTTCTGGATATCCCGCGGCCGAGCGAGCATGAAAGTCACGACCGTGGTCGGCCACTGCGTGAGATCGCTTTGCAAGATGTTTTTATCGTGGCGGCACTTGGCGGCATGCTGAGTTACGGCATCATGGTGTTGGTGATGACGGCCACGCCGCTGGCGATGCACGAACATGCCTACCTGTTCCACGATACGGCTTTTGTGATTCAGTGGCATATCTTTGGCATGTTCGTCCCGTCATTTTTCACTGGTCATCTCATTCGTCGTTTTGGCGTGCTCAACATCATGCTCGTTGGCGCTGTGTTGAATATATTCTGTGTCGGCGTCAATCTTTCCGGCACCGGCATCGGGCACTTTTGGGCGGCTCTGCTCTTGCTTGGCGTGGGCTGGAATTTTCTCTTTGTCGGAGGAACGACGCTGCTTACCGAGAGCTACCGTGTGGAGGAGAAGGCCAAGGCCCAAGCGCTCAACGATTTTCTGATGTTTACCTGCGTGACCATCGCGAGCTTGTCGGCGGGGGCGCTTCAATACTATGTCGGGTGGCGGGCAGTGAATGCCGGTGTGATCCCGCTGCTTGTGGTCATTATTGGCTCACTGCTGTGGCTTAAAATGCGGCGCCGTGCGGCGTCCGCCGCGGCGACGGGGAATGCTTGAAAGAAAATCTGATTAATACGATTATTTACTGCATAGACGTGAAGGACGCAAAGAAAAACATGAGTTGGTTCGTCGTTTTACCGCCCATCCAGAGAAATAGACGGGACAGCCAACGGCGAGTGATTTAATGAATCGCTACGAGAGGTGCAGATACTGCTGCAACGCGCTGTAGGCGCCGGTGTCGAGTTCGCCGAACTTGATGGCCGTGCCACTTTTGGTGACGCGCGCCACCTGCGCCGACAAACGATAGGATGTTTTTTCCAGAGCCGCCGGCAAGGAGATGGTCAATTCCACCGGCACGTCGCGGGTCAGCGCGCTCCAGCCGACATCGAGCATGGCGCCTTTGAGGCTGAGATCATGAATTTTACACAGGCGGTGGCCCATCTCGTGAATGATCATCACTTCCTGGTTTACCGGTATGCGTGTACTCGTACGGCGTTCAAAGTGGTTCATTCTGCATCACCCGATCGTTGCATGATCCTGCGTCTGTTTTTCCAACCTTCCCTGACCTGATGCCATTGTACCCCTGTACGCCGAAGTAGTTGATAGTGAGTCCGGCCAATTCGCTCAGGCAGAATAGCCTTTTATACTTGACTATTACAGTCAGATATTATCTAATACGTTCGAGTTGTAGTGGCAATGGTGGCCAGCGGTGAGCAGGATATTTCAGTTCTGACTTCAGCGTGGCATGTGTTCAAACAGTGAGTGAGGTTGCTTATGGGAATTCCAGAACGTGATGGCGATGGTTATCTGATCAACCGGGATGTATGGTCACCGGAAATAGGCCGGGCCATGGCCGAGGTGGATGGCCTGACGATAGATGACGTGAAATGGAATCACATCGTCAAGGCTCGCGAATATTACGAGCAATTTGGCGTGGTACCGCCGATTCGTAAATTTGCCAAGTTTGTCGAAGAAGACCAGAAAGAATTGTTCAAGCTGTGGATGACGGGCCCGATGAAGCCGATTACCAAGTATGGTGGGTTGCCGAAGCCGACAGGCTGCGTTTAGAATCAATCACATTTGTAAAAAAACGGGGCCAGAGAATATCTGGCCTCGTTTTTATTTCAGCCTCGCACAAAAAAACAGCCCGGCACATGCCGGGCTGTTACTACGTTGTCAGTCTGAAGGTTACAGAGCTGGACAGGTTGCGGCCGACGCTCCCTTGAGCGGTTGAACCATCCTGAACGAATAGCCAGGGGGATTG
>CAYIQV010000342.1:0-2323 GCA_964365635.1 uncultured Acidiferrobacteraceae bacterium | reverse complement strand
GGGCGTTGTCGTTGACCAACTCGTGGGCGTCAGTGGCCAGGGAGGCCTTGACCCAGTCCTTGGCGACGATCCTGTCGGTGAGGACATTCACCGAATCGAGACGGCTGACTCCGATCCAGATGACAGCCATCATCAGCGCAATGACCGCGCCGAAGCCCAACCCCATTCGCACACCGATTTTCATGTTCATGAACATGGCGCTTCCCTCTTTATGAAAAACCCGATTGATCGAAAATGTTGTGAACCTATCTCAAAATACATGTAGGGTGGGCACCGCCCACCGTCGGACATCTGACGAAGCCGTGTTGGTGGGCGATGCCCACCCTACGAATATATGCCAGAGTATTTTTGAGATAGGTTCGTAACACGATAACGTCTTCCCGTTTATGCCACCGGCGCGGACCGCGGCTCCACGCCCGCCGCCCGTTGTATCAGCGACGGCACATCCAGGATCAGCGCGACTTCGCCGCTGCCGAGGATGGTCGTGCCGCTGACACCTTGCAGGTTGGCGAAAATCTTGCCCAGCGGCCGGATCACGGTCTGGAACTCGCCCATCAATTTGTCCACCACCAGCCCCGCCTTCCGGCCGGCGTATTGCACCACCACGACGTTTTCGCGACGGCTTGCCTGGCCCTCTTCCCGGAACTGCTCGCGCAGCCGCAGGAACGGCAGCACCTCGCCACGCAGGTCGACGTAATGTCGGCCGCGCGCCGCGTGCTGCTCATCGAGCTCGACGCATTCCACCACCATGTCGAGCGGCACGACATAGGACGCGCTTCCCACGCCCATCAGGAATCCGTCAATGATCGCGAGCGTAAGCGGCAGGCGCATTCGCACCGTGGTGCCCCGGCCTTCCTGGCTTTCGATTTCGGCCATGCCGCGCAACGCCTCGACGTTACGCCGCACCACGTCCATACCCACGCCACGGCCTGAAAGGCTGGTGACATTCTCCGTCGTGGAAAAACCGGGCTCGAAAACCAAGTTGTGAATTTCTTTGTCGCTCAACGCCTGGTCAGGGGTAACGAGACCCCGCTCCAACGCCCGTTTGAGAATCTTTTCTCGGTTGAGGCCGGCCCCGTCGTCGCTCACCTCGATGACGATACTGCCCGAATCGTGGAAGGCATTGAGCCGCACCGTCCCTTTTTCCGGCTTGCCGGCCGCCCCGCGCCGGCTCGCCGGCTCGATGCCGTGATCCATGGCGTTGCGCACCAGATGCATCAACGGATCGCCGCTTCGCTCGATCACCGTCTTGTCGAGCTCGGTTTCCGCGCCGTCGATGACGAGCTCGATTTCCTTGTTCAGTTCGCGGCTGAGATCGTGCACCGTGCGCCGGAAGCGGCTGAAGATTTCGCCGATCGGCACCATGCGCAGTTGCAATGCCCCGCCGCGGATTTCACCCACCAGTTGCGATACCAGCGAAATCGCTTCCTGCAACACCGCATTACCGGTGCGCTGCGCCAGCAGGGAGGCGCCCGCGCTGGCGATGACCAGTTCACCGACCAAGTTGATGAGCGTATCGAGCTTGTCCGCCTGGACATGGACAAACTTGCGCTCGCGCTGTTTGCTGTCCCGGCTTTGCTTTTGCTTCTCGATCGCGCCGTCCACGATTTCCCGCTGGACCATGCCTTCTTCCACCAGGATATCGCCGAGCAGCGGATGCGGCGGCGTCTCTTCCCGGGGCGCTTGGGAACGGCAGCCCACCGTGGAGTCGGCAGTACATCGCGTTCCGTCGCAGTCGCCCTTCGCCTTGTAGGGGCAGGTTTCGAGGTCCATGCCGGCCGGACATTGCTGGATCTGCAATCCTTCATCGAGCTCTTGCTGCGTCAGAGCGCCGCTGCTGACGAGCAGATCGCCGAGCCGCAATTTGTCCTCGGGCAACACACTGATGAGCGCGACATACTCGGAGACACAACTGTACGGCGGCAGAATGCGAATCTTGCAGTCTCCACGCACGAAATCGAATACGCTTTCGATGGTCTCCTTGTCGGCGCTGCTCTTGAAATCCATCTCCAGCCCCAGGTAGCAGGATTCGGGGTCCATCCCGGTGGCATCCGGCATGGTGTCGAATAGCGTGTTCATGCTCACCACGTCGCCCAGACTTCCCAGATAACGCAGGAACGACAACGGGTCCATTCCGTTACGCAACACGTTGGGTCCGAAGCGCAACGAGATATGCCAATTTCCGCTCTTAACCTTGTTTCCAGCGGCGGCGGGCGTCTTGGCCCGGCGTTGCACCGGCATGCCGCCGACTGCTTCGGCAGCGCCGGATTCCTGGCCGGGGCTCGTGTACGTGCGGAGCTGATCGAGCAGCGCATCTCCCCGG
>CAYIQV010000341.1:0-2345 GCA_964365635.1 uncultured Acidiferrobacteraceae bacterium | reverse complement strand
TCAAGAAAATATTGTTATTAAGCTATTAAACTCTTCGCGTCTTTGCGTCTTTGCGTCAGAAACTCATATGAAACATTCTTTCGCCATCCCCATCCGGGTTTATTACGAAGACACAGACGCCGGTGCCGTGGTGTACTATGCCAATTACCTCAAATTCATGGAGCGGGCACGCACCGAATGGCTGCGCGCCCTGGGTTTTGAACAGGATGAACTTTCAAGCCGGGATGGGGTCGTATTTGCCGTGCGCTCGGCCAAGGTCGATTTTCTGAAGCCGGCACGATTCAACGATTCGCTGTTGGCGACCGTGGAGGTAAGCCAGCGCGGCAACGCCAGCATCACTTTCCATCAGCGTATCCAGCGTGGTGAACTAACTTTGTGCGAGGGGGAGATTAAAGTGGCCTGTCTCAATGTTTCCACGTTTACACCGTGTCCGTTGCCCGTGCGCATCCGGGAGCGGCTGGACGCCGGGGGTGCGCGGTGAACGTCACCACTTCCGCCGATGTCGCTTTCCTGTCCCTGATCGAGCATGCCTCGCTGCCGGTACAGCTGGTTCTGCTGCTCCTGATGGTCGCCTCGGTCGTTTCCTGGACCATGATTTTTCGCAAGTGGTTCGCGCTGAGAACAGCGAACCAGGTGGCGGAACGGTTCGAAAACCGGTTCTGGTCCGGCGCTAACCTGAATCAAATGTTTACGGAACAAACGCGCCAGGATGTCCATGCCACGGGCATGGCCAGCATCTTCGTCGAGGGATTCCGCGAGTACAAACGCCTCACCGAACAGTCCAATATCGAGCCCATGGATATCCTGGTGGGTGTGCAGCGGGCCATGCGCGTGGCGCTTTCGCGCGAGATCGAATATATGGAGACGCACCTCTCGTTTCTTGCCACCGTCGGTTCGACCAGCCCCTATGTAGGCCTGTTCGGCACCGTGTGGGGCATCATGAATTCTTTTCGTTCCCTGGGCAGCATTGCCCAGCCGACGATTGCCCACGTGGCGCCGGGCATTGCCGAGGCCTTGATCGCCACGGCCATCGGTCTCTTCGCCGCCATTCCGGCGGTGATCGCCTACAACCGTTATTCGAACAACGTCGAGCGGCTGGTGACGCGCTATGAAATCTTCATGGAGGAATTCGCCAGCATCCTGCAACGTCAGGCGTTCGCCGCGAGGGCCTGAGCGTGGAATCCTACCGCAAGCGCCGCAAGAAGCTCATGAGCGAGATCAACGTCGTGCCCTACATCGACGTGATGCTGGTGTTGCTGGTGATTTTCATGATCACCGCGCCGTTGCTGTCGCAGGGGGTCAAGGTCGATCTGCCCAAGGCCACCGCGCATCCTGTCGATACCCAGGACCGCGAAACCCTGATCGTGACGGTGAATCGCGAAGGACAATATTTTCTGGATGACAAACGCATGGCGCCCGATGACCTGGGCAAAAAAGTAGCGGCGATATTGCGGGTGCGCCCGCAGACACCGGTGCTGATCCGTGGCGATCGCCGGACGGATTACGGCGAGGTGGTGAAGGCCATGACGCTGTTGCAGTCCGCCGGTGCGCCAAGTGTGGGCCTATTGACCGAACCGACAAGAAATCCCTGACGTGCTGACCAGGAAGCTGCGCCAAAATCCGGGCCGGGTCAGAGCCATCGTTTTTGCCGTCCTGGTGCACATTGTGGCGATTACGCTGCTGGTGATAGGTTTTCGCTGGACGACGCAGCCAGCGCCCGAGGAGAAAGTGGTGCAGGCCGTGGTCGTCGACGAGACGCCGCAGAAAGAGGCGGAAAAGCGCAAGCAGGAGGAGGTCAGGCGGACACTGGAGCAGGAAGAGGCGAAGAAAAAGGCCGAGGCCGACAAACGTCATCAGATCGAACTCAAGAGAAAGCAGCAAGAGGAGCAGAAGCTCAAGGAAGCGGAAAAAAAGAAACGCGCCGTCGAGCTGGAGCGCAAGAAGAAAGAAGAAGAAAAGTTCAAACAGAAACACGCCGAGCAGTCATTGAAGGAACAGCTGCTGGCGGAAGAGAAGGAGCGCGTGCGCGCGCGCGAGGAAGCAGCGCATTCGGCGCGTGCGTCTTCCGAAGTGAACAAGTACAAGGCGCTGATCCGACAGAGGGTTTCCCGCAGCTGGAGCCGTCCGATGGGCGCGGTACGTGGGTTACAATGCGTGGTCAAGGTGCGCCTGACCCCGAGCGGCGACGTGCTCGGAGCCACGGTGGTCAGGTCCAGCGGGAATGCGCAGTTCGACCGTTCGGTGGAGAATGCAGTGTACAAATCGGCGCCGTTGCCATTGCCGGAGGACCCGGCCTTGTTCGATAATTTCCGTGAAATCGAGTTTTTGTTTAACCCGGAGGAATA
>CAYIQV010000340.1:0-2351 GCA_964365635.1 uncultured Acidiferrobacteraceae bacterium | reverse complement strand
TTGATCCACAACGGTTATCTTGCCATCCAGCACGTCTTCTGCTTCGTTTTCCCAATCATAGATGTTACCGGTCATATTTCGATAACCATCGATTCTAATTTCGTAGTGGAATCCTGGGATATGGTCGGTGCCTATAGCTTTGTCATGCATCGACACGCTAGATCGCACCACAAGTGACTCTCCAGTGATCTCCACTTCCCAATAGCGTTTCTCTGATGTATGCCCCTCCCAAGTACATACCGAAGCACCATACTCAAGAGATGCTCCCGGAGTTACACCGGGAAACCGCTCAAGGCATTTCAATGCTCTTCCAAGTCCTACAATTTTATTAATGCGACGCCTAGTTCTTGGGCTTGGCATTCTTTCAAGAATGCCTTCTGTAAATCGAGTTACAATTGCAATCACTTCACGATCTTGTTCATCAAGATCGAATTTGATGCTTCCTTCATGCAACTGATCGGATTTTTTATTACTCATATCAACTCGCATGGGCGGAATAACGAAGCGTATTCCGCCGGCAGATCGACTTCAATGTTTTTTTATGTGCAACCCCCGTATGGCGCACCCGAGCCCGCGTAGGATGGGTTGAGCGCAGCGATACCCATCGTCTGTCTTGTGATACGCCGATGACAAATTATCGGCTCAACTTCCTCGATGGCGGAAGCCATTTCTTTACCATCAATCTGGCCGAAGAACCGGATCGACGCAGGTTCAGCGTGGGTGCAACCACTTGGGCAGAAATTCATAGGGGTCGGTCTTGGCTGTTGCATCGAAGGCGACGCCGTGTTTTTGCAGGCGGGTGTGCAGCTGGCCGGACTTCAGGCTGTCGAACACGTCGGTGCAGCCGCCTTCGAAGTCGCCGCCGATGAAGATCTGAGGCAAGGTGACCGATCCGGTCCGGCGCTTGAGGACCTCGCGCATCTTGCCGCCGCGATCGCCTTGCTGGTAGGCGACCGAATCGAGATCGACCGAGGTGTAAGCAATGCCGTACTTCAAGAACACCTTTCGGACCGACCAGCAGAACTCGCACCACTCGAGCGCGAACATGACGACAGGCTGGTCCGGGTCGCGCAATATTGCATCGACCTCGCTGGCGGCCGCTTCGTCCAGGGCAGCCGCCGCTTCCACTGACGCCGGTGCTGCCGCCGGGGTGACATCGAAGCGGAATCCCGGCGTCGACCTCGACAGTTCGAGTTCCTCCTCGGTCATCTCGATGGCGATGTCTTCGAACAGCGGTGTGGACAGGTAGCGTTCACCGGTATCGGGCAGCATGCACAGGATGTTGGCGCCCGGCGGCGCGGCTTGCGCGATCCGCAGCGCACCTGAAAACGTCGCACCCGCCGAGATGCCGACGAAGATGCCTTCCTGCAGCGCGAGTTCCCTGGCACAGCGCAGCGAGTCCTTGCCGTCGATCAACATAAGGGCGTCGATACGGTTGTCTGCCGTGACCTCTTCCGCGAGACGCGGAATGAAGTCCGGCGACCATCCTTGCATCAGGTGCGGCCGGAAGCTGGGATGACTCGCGCTGTGGGAACCGTCGCCGTGCCTTGCCTGCGTAATGCCGCTGGCCAGCATGGCTGAGTTGTCCGGCTCGCAGACGATGATCTGCGTATGCGGGCTTTTTTCCCTCAGCACCCGCGATACGCCATTCAGCGTGCCGCCGGTGCCGAAGCCGGTGACCCAATAGTCGAGCGATATATCGGAAAAGTCATCGAGAATTTCCACAGCCGTGGTTCGGGCGTGAATTTCCGCGTTAGCCGGGTTCTCGAACTGGCGCGGCTGCCACCAGCCATGCGCCTTACCCAACTCCTCGGCCTTCGCCACCATCCCCGAGCCCTTCTGGGCGGCTGGCGTCAGCACGACCTTGGCGCCGAGAAATCGCATCAGCTTGCGCCGCTCCACGCTGAAGTTCTCGGCCATGGTGATGACCAGGGGATAGCCCTTCTGGGCGCAGACCATGGCCAGGCCGATGCCGGTATTGCCGCTCGTGGCCTCGACGATCGTCTGTCCGGGCTTGAGTTCACCGCGGCGTTCGGCGTCCTCGATCACTCCCAGGGCCAGCCGGTCCTTCACCGAGCCCATCGGATTGAAGGATTCTACTTTGACGTAGAGGTTGATACCCTTGGGGCCCAACTTGTTGATGCGAATTACCGGCGTGTTGCCGATGGTGCCCAGAATGTTGTCGAATCGCTTACCCATGGCCGTTCTCCCATGTTTCCTTTGCCTGGCCGCCAGAGATCTTGTCGGCGGCGTCGGCATCCACGATATAGTGATCGCTCACAGAGCGAATGCTGAAAGTTAACTGACCCCCGGCAAAGCCGGGGGCTTATTTCGGTGAGCGCCTCAAAGGC
>CAYIQV010000339.1:0-2387 GCA_964365635.1 uncultured Acidiferrobacteraceae bacterium | reverse complement strand
TTTGATTCGTGCCCTAGTATTTGTAGGGTGGGCATTGCCCACCATCTGACGCTGAACAAAGCCACTTGTGGTGGGCGATGCCCCCCCTACATTTTTTATTACCTTTGATCTTCCACCTTTGCGTCTTTGCGTTGAGCTTTCTGTTTCCATTTCTTAATACCCCAGCGCGCAACCGTCCTTGCGCGGATCGGAACCGGCATGGAGCACGCCGTTTTGCGCGTCGATGTAAATCGCCTGCGCCCCGCCCATCGACAGCTCACTGCGACCCACGACATGCCCGCGCTGCTGCAACGCCTTGAACACGGCCTCCGGAATCGGTCGCTCCAGCGCCACCACTCCGGCGCTGGGCCAGAAGCGCGGCGCGTCGATGGCTTCCTGTAAATCCATTCCGAAATCGATCCAGTTGCTGAGCAGGTAGACATGGCCCATGGCCTGATAGTCGCCGCCCATGACGCCGAAGCTGAGCTGCGGTTCCCCATCGTGGTAGACCATGCCCGGAATGATGGTGTGCAACGGGCGCTTGCCCGGGGCAATGCAATTGTAGTGGCCGGGATCGAGCACAAATCCGGCGCCGCGGTTCTGCAACAGAATGCCCGTATCGCCCGCCACCACGCCGCTGCCGAAAGGATAATAGAGGCTGTTGATGAAGGACACGGCGTTGCGGTCGCGATCCACCACGCTTAAGTACACGGTGTCGCGCTGGCTGCGCAGCCCCGACACCACCGGATAACGCGCCGCCCGCTGCGGATCGATGCGCGCGTACTGCGCCGCTGCAAATTCCTTCGAGAGCATTTCCGCCACGGGCAGGCGATGGAACGCCGGGTCAGCGACGTATTCATCACGTTCCGCCACCGCCAGTTTGAAGGCTTCGATGAAAAGATGCAGGTGGTCCGCGCTCAGGTGCGGCAGGCCGCCGACGTCCACCCGTTCCAGAATATTGAGTGCCATCAAGGCGGTGATGCCCTGGCCGTTCGGCGGTATCTCGTACACCCGCCGGCCACGGTAGTCGGTAAAGATCGGCTCGACCCACTCGGAGCGATAATTGGCAAAATCCTCGAGTTCGAGCAGGCCGTCGTGCGCGTGACTGAAGGCCACGATCTCCTCGGCGAGGACGCCGCTGTAGAAGGCGTCCCGCCCCTCGCGCGCGATATGCCGCAACGACTGGGCCAGCCGGGGCTGACGGTGGATGGTTCCAACGGCAGGCGCCTGGCCCTGCACCAGAAAATCGCGCCGGCTCTCGGCGTGGGGCATGAGCGCGGCGACGTTGTTGCTCCATGCCTTCGACACGACTGGGGTGACCGCATAGCCGTCCTCGGCGAACGCAATCGCGGGTTGCAGCAGCTCTTCGAGACGGCGCGTGCCAAAACGATCCAGGGCGGTCTGCCACGCGTGCACGGCGCCGGGCACGATCGCCGACAGAATTCCCAGCTCGGGAACCTGCATCAGTCCGCGTCGCTCAAACTCCTCCGGCGTGGCGCGCGCCGGGGCGCGGCCGCTGCCGTTCAGGCCATAGAGCTTGCCGCTGCGGGCGTCGTGGTACAGCAGAAAACAGTCACCGCCGATGCCGGTCGCCTGCGGCTCCGTGACACAGAGCACGGCGCTGGCGGCAATGGCGGCGTCCATGGCGTTGCCGCCGTCCTGCAACACCGCCAGACCCGCCTGCGTCGCCATCGGTTGGCTGGTGGCGACCATGCCGCGGGTGCTCATCACGACGGAGCGGCCGGGGTATTGGTTGTCGCGCATATTTTTCGCTAGGTGAAATTTCGTTTATTCGTCGCCTGCTACGTTACAAACTTCAGCACACGAGGGCAAGGCAGCGGCTGGCGACCTGCCGCGCCACAAGGTAGCATAGGTGCTCAGACTCGCGACGATCCTTAGTATTGCCGCCACGCGTGCGACACACCCCTGAGGGATTGCCACCCATAACTCCTGTGGAGAAAATTGATGCACTGGATTCGTTTTGATCATGCGGGGAAGATTGGGTTTGGCGTTCTCGATGGCGATGTCATCCAGATCCACGAAGGCGACATGTTCGCCGACGCCACGGCCACCCCTGCCACGGTGCCGCTCGCGGCGGTGACGCTGCTCACCCCCACCGTGCCCACCAAGATGATCGCGCTGTGGAATAACTACCACGCGCTGGCGGCGAAGCTCAACCTGGCTGCACCGCCCGAGCCGCTGTATCTGCTCAAAGCACCGAATTCCTTTCTTGCGGGCGGCCAGATCATCCGCGTGCCAGCCTCCTACGGTGGCAAGGTCGTGTATGAAGGCGAGCTCGGGGTCGTAATCGGCAGACGCGCTGCGAATGTCTCCGAGGCCGAAGCCGGGCAGTACATTTTCGGCTACACCTGCATCAACGACGTCACGGCGGCCGAGATCATCAACAA
>CAYIQV010000338.1:0-2391 GCA_964365635.1 uncultured Acidiferrobacteraceae bacterium | reverse complement strand
GACGGCTTGGCGCAGGTGTTCGGCGGCTTTGTCGAACTGGTTGAGCTTCAGGTATTCGCCGCCGAGGCTGTAGCGCAGGAGTGCGTTGTCCTGGCCGCGGGCGAGCATGGCTTCCAGGTTATCGACAATCGCCACGGCTATTCCCGGGGCGGCTTGGGATTGACGCCGAGCTGCTTGAGCTTGCGGTACAGGTGCGTGCGTTCCATGCCCGACATCCGCGCCACTTCGGCGACGTTGCCGTTGGTGCGCTTGAGATGGTATTCGAGATAGGCCTTCTCGAACTGGTCGCGCGCCTCGCGCAGCGGCATTTCCAGCAGCGCGTGCGGATAGGCGTCGGCCGACACCGCCACGGCCGGCAGCGTGCCGAGCGTGTGTTCCACTTCGTCCTCGGTGATCTCCTCGTTGCGATTCAGGATCAACAGGCGCTGCACCACGTTCTTGAGTTCACGCACGTTCCCCGGCCAGGAATGATTGCGCATCGCGTTGATGGCGCCGGTGGTGAATTTGCGGTACGGCATGTGCTCGTTGTCTACCAGCCAGTTGAGAGAAAAGTTGATCAGCTCCGGCACGTCCTCGCGGTGCTCGCGCAAGGGCATGACGCGCAGCGTCAGGACGTTGAGCCGGTAATACAGGTCTTCGCGGAAGCGCCTTTCCTCCACCGCTTTTTGCAGATCCTGATTGCTCGCGGCGATGACGCGTACGTCCATCTCGATTGGTTCATGGCCGTCGACGCGGATAAAGCGTTTCTGCTCGAGGGCGCTCAGCAGCTGTGCCTGGGCGGCGTTATCGAGGTCGCCGATTTCGTTGAGCAGCAAGGTGCCGCCGGTCGCCTGCTCGAAGCTGCCGGGCGTAACAGCGCCGCGCCGCTCGTAGCCGAACAGTTGTTGCGCCACGTTCTGTGGCGGGATCGCGGCGAGGCTGACCTCGACAAACGGACGCTCCTTGCGCGCGCTGTGCGCATGCAGGTAGCGCGCGGCCACGGCCTTGCCGCATCCCTGCTCGCCGGTGATCAGCACCGGCGCTTCCGTGGCGGCGATGCGCTCGATCTGTTCGCGCAACTGCTGCATGGCCGGGCTTTTGCCGACGAGCATGGCCGCGGGTTGGGTCTGGCGGCGCAGCCGCAGATTTTCGCGCCGCAGCTTGTCGGCTTCGAGGGCGCGCTCGATCGTGACCAGCAGCTTGCCCATGGACACGGGTTTCTCGATGAAGTCGTAGGCGCCGAGGCGCGTGGCCTCAACCGCGGTTTCCACCGTGCCGTGCCCGGACATCATGACTACCGGTGTTTCGAGATTGCCCGCCTGCGACCACTCGCGCAACAGCGAGATGCCATCGGTATCCGGCATCCAGATGTCGAGCAGCACCAGATCAGGCCGCTGTTTTTTGTACAGCTCGCGCGCGGCCACGGCATTTGCCGCCGTGGCCACCTTGTAGTGTTCGTCCTCGAGGATTTCCTGCACCAGGCGGCAGATGTCCGGCTCGTCGTCGACCACGAGGATATAACCCGGCTTGAGTCGGGCCGGATCCTGGGTGGAGGAGGCTCGCGGTATGCCGGAATTTTTTGTCGATGGTTGGGTCATGCGTCTTCCTTGGCGTGCGTGGGCTTGTCGGCCCGCGGTACGCCGTTGGGTTGATCCGCCGCTTCTGAGCGGACGGAGGGATCGCCGACGGGCAGACGAATAATAACGCTTGCGCCGCCCTCGGCCAGATTTTCCGCCTGTATGGCGCCGCCGTGTTCCTCGACAATGCGCTTGACGATGGCCAGCCCCAGCCCCGTGCCCTTGTCCTTGTTGGTGACGTAGGGCTCGTACAGGTGTGCGAGCAGTGCCTCGGGAAATCCTGGGCCATTGTCACGCACTGTCAATTCGACAAACAGCTGGTTGTTCTCTTTCACCGTTTGCGTGGTGATATGAATTTCCGGTTTGGCGCGGCCCGCGAGCGCATCGCGTGCGTTCAGCAGCAGGTTGTGCAACACCTGCCGCAGGCGTCCCGGGTCAGCCGAGACGACAGGGAGACCGGCGTCGAGATCAAGTTTCGTGGCCACCGGTTTGGGCGCCTTGCCCTTGGCGGGCTTCCCGGTCTTGGCGCCGTGCAGCGGCACGACGCCGGCCGCAGCCGGGCCGCGCGCATTTTTATAAAGTTCGACCACGTCGTGCACCAGTTCGTTGAGCTGCACCGGACTCGTCTGCATCTGTGTCGAACGCGCATACTCGGAAAACGCGTTGACCATGGACTTGAGCGAATCGACTTGATCGATGATGGTGCGCGTGGCGCGCTCGAGCAGGGGACGCTCCGCCTCGCTGAGCTGGCGCATGAATTTATGGCGGATGCGTTCCGCGGAGAGCTGGATCGGCGTGAGCGGGTTCTTGATCTCGTGCGCCATGCGCCGCGCCA
>CAYIQV010000337.1:0-2399 GCA_964365635.1 uncultured Acidiferrobacteraceae bacterium | reverse complement strand
TTGCGGGTGGCTCCGCCCCTGTGATGCACATGGATGTGCGAATGCCGCGAAGCGCAGGATGCGCGAGAGCGGCCGGTGCTCGGGGGCGCCATACGGGGAGCTTAAGAAAAGATGGCTGCGTTACTCGACAACGTCTACGGGGATTAAATTCACCGAATTATGCTCAGCTCGCAACAATTCTGGAGATTAGAAGAATTCACTAATCCCTTTGCGTTTCTTGGACTTCTTAGCTGGCCCTTTTTTAATATTAATGGTGGTAATGAGCCTCTTCACGCGTTCACGATGTTTGACAAACAGGTCATCGAAAATCAGTTCGAGAATATCAAAAGCATCGAATACATCATCACGGGAAATCTCGTCAGAATGGCTGCCAACATTTCCCAACCATTTAACTGCCAACAATGATTCGCTCAAATCGTTGTCGCGTAATGCCAAATTTTTGATGCGATCATGCAGTTTTATATGTTCGCGCTTACCTTTGGAATTCAGTTTCGTTTTCGGTTCCTTGAGAAAATCAAGCAGGCGTTCCACGGTAGATCTTATGTGGTTAGCGGCGGCAGGGAAATCACACCATGATGCAAGAAATGCCTTTTTAAGCTCATCTGCCACTTTCGTGGGACAATCTCCCGGTATTGGAATAATAGGGGGTGACGGATTTACGTATTCAGGATGATAGAACTCCACATATTCAGAATCGCCATCATAGCTTGTCTGTAGTTCTCGCACTTCCCCCGCGCCCTGCAATTGAGACTGACTCTTTGCACTTTTCATTATTACAGATAAGAACTGCAGAAAATCTTAAATTGATCCAATCTGGATCCCATCCATCAATATTATGTGAACTTTGAGAGTTTTTTGTCTCTGCGGAATGGAGAGAGCCGGGTTTAAGTCGCAGATAACCACCATCACAGGAAGGGCAGTGCCAATTCGGGACGAATGTTTTCCAGAGAGGTTCTTTCCAAAGGAATCGCTTCACTGGCAAGTGTAGTACCTCATTTTCTTCCGCGGGAACTTCAGGGTCTGGTCTTGAAATACGACTACACCTGTTTACCCAACAGCTTTTTAATTTCACTAACAAATCCTTCAGCTTGTTCCAGCATTTCCACGACCTGCGCGTTTTCAAACTCATAAAGCGCGAGATAATCGCCCGCTTGCCTGTTCTCGAAAAGGTGATCGAATATTTTCCCCCACTTCACGTCAAGCGTTCCAGCCTTGACCAAATCCTGATGGATCGCCCCGCGCACACCGCTGTGCTTGACGAATTTCTTGCCGAGTATCAGCAGATACGCACTGGCCGCATAGAAGCATGCGTAGTAGGCACGATTGACGGCGAAATCCATGCGTTCAGCGGAGAATTCCGAATGTGCGGAGAGCAGGGCGTCGTCGGCCTTATGCATCCAGTGTAGAACGATAGAATGGCGCGCTTCGTCCTGAGTCATGCCGCCACGCCGTAGCGCTCTATTTCATCGTGGATGGGTAATACGGAATATCGGCCTTCCAACCACTCGCGATTGGCGACAACCAAGGTGCTGATCACCACGCCGTGGGAAAGCTGGATATCGTAAAGTGCATCGGTGATGGCATTGCGCTCGCGCCAAGTCAGTTCCCGCGTCGTCAGCACGAGCAAATCGATGTCAGACTCGACATCGTCGGTGCCCCTGGCTTTCGACCCATACAAAACGATTAACTCAACAGGATATTTCTGCACGAGCAGATTTTTAGCAGCCTCAATCGCCTTTCGGTCATTGGCTTTGAGCGGAATATGGGCGAGCGTTTTCATATGGTGTAACTATAGCTTTTCGGTCGGGTGCGGAATAGATACCCAAGTCGAAGCTGGTTATCATCGATCCCGGGGCGTGGCTTTGTTCGGTGGTTACAGCGAAAAATGCCTAACCCACCCTACATATAATTCCTGGACCCCGCTTTCGCGGGAGCGACGGTTAGGTATACTTCCCCCGCCCAATGCCAAAAACCGACCCCATGAAAACCATCGCCACCCTGATTAACGCCCGCTGGGTCATTCCCGTTGAGCCCGATAGCGTGGTGCTGGAGCGCCACAGCGTCGCCATTCAGGGCGGGAAGATCGTGGAGATTCTGCCGACAGCCGAGGCAGCCAAGAAGTATCAGTCCAAAGAAACCGTCGACCTGCCGCACCATGCCCTGATCCCCGGCTTCATCAACGCGCACACGCACGCGGCGATGAGTCTGTTTCGCGGGCTGGCGGACGACCTGCCGCTGATGGACTGGCTCAACAACCACATCTGGCCGGCGGAGGCCAAGTGGGTCAGCCCCGATTTCGTGCGCGACGGCACCGAGCTCGCCATCGCCGAGATGCTGAAAAGCGGCACCACCTGTTTCAACGACATGTATTTCTTTCCCGATGTCACGGCGCGCGTGGC
>CAYIQV010000336.1:0-2404 GCA_964365635.1 uncultured Acidiferrobacteraceae bacterium | reverse complement strand
TCGACACCGAGGCGAACTCGTCATTGCTCGGCAAGTTCGACGTGGCCATCGATCCTTGGGCCCTGTTCGTCGGCCTGGGCAAGCGGTTCTAGACGACACTTCCCGGCGACTGTTTCCAGCACGACAGCACGACAGGAGGCACCGCGCATGATGCTGATTCAACAGTTATTGAGCGACTGGGTGGGCATCCTCTCGCTCGCGACGATCGGGGTCATCGTCTATTTCGAGGCGTATGTTGTGCGGCGCATCAAGGTATGAGGCCGGCGCCGGCCAGCCGGCCGACTCGATGTTGGTCGTACCCGCGTTGTTTGCTGATGTTAATGATGCTGAAAGGGATTCTTTGGCTGGTGACCGCAGCATTGCCCGCAACAGCGGAGTCTGGCGACACCGTACTGCCCCTGCTACCGGAGGTAGTGGCGCGGGTGAACGACGTGACCATCACGCGCCTACAGTTCGAGGCGCGCATCGCCCAAAGCCGTTCGATGAATCCGGAATTGTTCGACGCCATGGCGCCGGAGCAGAAGACCCGTGCAGTCGTGCGCGTGTTGAACGCCATGGTGCTGCGGGAACTGGAGGTTCAGGAGGCGCGCCGGAAGGGAATCGCCGTCCCGGAGAAGGAGGTCGAGCAGCATTTGTCCGAACTGGAACTGACTTATGCGAACAAAGGGGGTCTGAAGCAGGCGCTCGCGGACTTCCGGATCACGCTGGAGCAGTGGAAGGAGGAGACGCGCCGCAACCTGCTGCTCCACAAGCTTGAAGAATCCATGTATAGGCAGATTGCCGTTTCGGAGGAAGACATCCGCGAGGAATTTACCCGGAATTTCTGGCGCGAAAAGACACCACCGACGCCCAAGGACCTCGATGAGCACCGTGAGCATATGCGCATGGTCATCCAGGAACGCCGCTGGGCGGAGCGCCGCAAGCCGTGGCTTGAGTCGCTGGTGAACGCCGCGGAGATATGGCGCTGGACGCCTCCGGAGAGCCGGAAAGATCCACAGCAAGAAAGCCGCAAGTAAGTCGCATGGGCAAAAACTGGTTCATCGCCGCGCTGTTGCTGGTGCTTGGCGCGGCGGCGGGCATGATGCTGGATCGTTATGGGTTCGTGCCCGTGATGCGCGATGGCGGTAAAGTCCCGCCTGCTGCCAGCGCACTACCGGAGCGTGCCGCCAATCTCCCGCAAACGGTGTATGTCTGCCCCATGCATCCCGAGATCGTGAAACCCGAGCCGGGAACCTGCCCCATCTGCGGCATGCGCCTGGTGGCGGTGGCCTCCGAAACCGCTCCCTCCTCCGCGCCGCCATCCGCCGCGATGGACATTTCGATTCCGCCCACCGTCACCAACAGTCTGAGCGTGCGCACCGTCCGGATAAAACGCGAGACCCTGTGGCGTCAGGCGAAACTGTCGGCCTATGTCCAAGGTTATACCCCGGGCGGCGCGCAGACCCTGCACGCGCCCGCGGCCGGACGGATTACGGCGCTGCATCCTGGCCCGGCCGGGGTGCGGGTGCGTAAAGGGGATCTGTTGTTTGAAATAGAAGCCGCCGGCCGGAATGAGAAGCCGGAGCGGCACAAGTTCAATGCGCAAATGGACGGACATATTACCGCGATCGATGCGCATGTCGGCGACGCGGTCGAGATCAATGCGCCCCTCTTCAGCGTACAGACGGTGGGCGAGACCGCGGTGGACGTGGACATCTTCCGCAGCCAGTTGTTATGGATGAAATCCGGCGATCGCGCGGAGCTGCGGCTGTCGCACATGCCGGAGCGGGTGTGGCGCGGAACCGTGGCCATGGAAGGGGCGCAGCTCAATCTCCAGAAACGCACCTACGTTGTGCGCCTGACCTTCCCCATGCCGGAAGGCGTCGCGATGAGCAACATGACCGGAGAGGCCCGGATATTCGGCGACCCGAAAGCAAACGCCCTAGCGATCCCGCGTGATGCCCTGATCCGCACCGAACACGGCGACCGGGTGGTGCTGGCGCTGGGCGAGGGGCGGTTCAAGCCGGTGGAGGTGAAGCCCGGGATCGAGAGCGGCGATAAGGTGGAGATCGTCTCCGGCCTGCGCGCGGGCGATCGTGTGGTGGTGTCGGCCCAGTTCCTGATCGATTCCGAGAGCAGCCTGCGCGCGGAATTTCTGCGGATGGGCGGCCCGTCCGAGGCGACGACTCAAGGCGGCAAACCCGCGCCGGTCCACGATGAGCCTGATTCCCAGCAGCATGGGGATCACGCGATGAAATAATTTTGTCCGAAGCCGCGCCGACCGCAGGCCTGTTTTCAGAATCGATATGATCGCCAAAATTATCCACTGGTCCGTCCGCAACCGCCTGATGGTCCTGCTGCTGACCCTGATCCTCACGGGCGCGGGAATTTATTCGGCCTGGAAAACACCGCTCGACGCCATCCC
>CAYIQV010000335.1:0-2411 GCA_964365635.1 uncultured Acidiferrobacteraceae bacterium | reverse complement strand
ATTATTAATATTATTTCTAGGACACGACACTAGAAGTTCGTTTAAAAGTGCGTTCGTCACCCCGGCTTTCGCGGGGGTGACGGGGTCTTCTGTTTCAGTGAATTTGCCAACAACCTTCAAGATTTACGCACATTAACAAACAACTCCCCTCACACTACACATTGCCATAATTTTCCGCCTCGCCCAGCCAGCGACGGACGATGGGATCGACGTGTTCGGGGTGTTCCCGGAGCAACATTTCGGCAATCTCCTGCGCGCGCGGCAGAAGCGTGCGGTCGCGCAGCAGATCGGCAATATGAAACTCGGGCATGCCGGCTTGGCGCGTGCCGAGCATCTCACCCGGCCCGCGCATCTCGAGATCGCGCCGGGCAATTTCAAAACCGTCGCTTGTCTCGCGCACGGTGGCGAGCCGCGCACGCGCCATTTCCGACAGCGGCGGCTGGTACAGGAGTACACAGCTGCTGGCGGTGGTGCCGCGGCCGATGCGCCCGCGCAACTGGTGCAATTGCGATAGCCCGAGGCGTTCGGCATTTTCAATGATCATGAGCGAGGCATTGGGCACGTCCACGCCGACCTCAATGACCGTGGTGGCGACCAACAGGCTGGTCTCGCCGCGCTTGAAAGCGGCCATGATTTTTTCTTTTTCCTGCGGCTTCATGCGCCCGTGCACCAGCGCGATGGAAACCTCCGGCAACGCCTCGCGCAGGGACTCGGCCGTGTCGGTGGCGGTTTCCAGTTCGAGCGTCTCCGATTCCTCGATCAACGGACACACCCAATAGGTCTGTCGCCCGGCGAGGCAGGCCTCGCGCACGCGGCTGACCACGTCGGCGCGGCGAGCAGAGGGGATAGCCACCGTCTCAATCGGCTTTCTGCCGGGCGGCAGTTCGTCGATCACCGAGACATCGAGATCGGCATACAGACTCTGCGCCAGCGTGCGCGGAATCGGGGTCGCCGTCATGATGAGCTGGTGCGGACGGCGCGCACCGACCGCGCCCTTCTCGCGCAATTGCAGGCGCTGATGCACGCCAAACCGGTGCTGCTCATCGACGATGATGAGCCCGAGGTCGGCGAACTCGACCCCTTCCTGAAACAGCGCCTGCGTGCCGACGATGACCTGACCCTGGCCACTGCCGATTTTTTCGAGCGCGGCCTGGCGCGGGCGGCTGTTCAACTTGCCCGACAGGCCAACGACCGTGATACCGAGGGGCGCGAGCCATCCTTCAAAGTTGCGCAGGTGCTGTTCCGCGAGCAATTCCGTCGGCGCCATCACCGCCACCTGCCATCCGGCTTCCACGGCGCAGAGCCCGGCGCAGGCGGCCACGACGGTTTTGCCTGAACCCACGTCACCCTGGACGAGGCGCTGCATGGGATGACCCTGCCTGAGATCGTGCAGGATTTCATCGAGCACGGTGCGCTGCGCACGCGTGAGTTGAAACGGCAGTTGCGCCAGAAGGTTTTGCATGAGCCGGCCAGCGCCGTTCATGGCCGGGGCACTGTGCTGTTGCATGTTCATGCGTAAGCGCCGCAGGCTCAAATGATGCGCCAGCAACTCCTCGAAGGCGAGACGCAACACCGCCGGGTGATGCCCCTGCTCCAGCGCCTCGACCGAGGTCTGTGGCGGTGGCCGATGCACCAGGGTCAGCGCCTCCTTGAGCGTGGGCAGACGCAGCTCCTGCAATACCGAAACCGGCAGCCATTCCTGTATGGCGTCGAGATATTTTTCCGTCGCCAGGCGCGCCAGTTTGCGCAGGCTCAATTGGTGCACGCCGGTGGTGGCGGGGTAAACCGGCGTCAAGGTCTCTTCGGCCTTCGGTGCCGACGCGTCGTTCACCAGTTCGTATTCGGGATGCACGATTTCAAGCCCCACGGGGCCGACACGCACTTCGCCGAACAGCCGCAGGCGCCGCCCGCGCTCGAGGTTCGCCTGCTGCGTGGCGTTGAAATAAAAGAACCGCAGGTGGATATGGCCAGTGCCATCGCTGACGCGGCAGACGAGGCTGCGCCGTCCGCGAAAAACCACGTCGGTCAACTCGACTTCGCCCACGATCACCGCCTCCATGCCGGGTCGAAGACTCCCGATGGGCGTGATGCGGGTGCGATCCTGATAGCGGAAGGGAAGATGAAACAGAACGTCCTGCACCGTGCGCAGGCCGAGGCGCTTGAGCTTTTCGGCAAGCTTCGGCCCGACACCCTTCAGGGTGGTTACCGGCAGGGAGGCAATATCCATATGATCATTTGCCGCAAAGACGCAGAGGACGCAAAGAAAACTAAAACGTAAAGCGAAATAACGCGGAACCACAAGAAATCAAATCAGGATCGCCTTGCTGGACAGTCTTCTCGCTCCATGTGAATCATATGCGCTTTTTCAATTTTTTACTCTTTCTGCGCTTTACCGTATGACGTCCTGAATA
>CAYIQV010000334.1:0-2417 GCA_964365635.1 uncultured Acidiferrobacteraceae bacterium | reverse complement strand
CCGAGGCCGCCAAGTCTGAAGTGCTCGGCCGCTACAAAAAAGCGGAAGGCACCCTGAACTGGTATTGCGTCGATTACTGGAGCCGGGAACTCAAACTCGATATCCCGCAGCTCAAGGAAGAAGTGAATCACCTGATCGCAGTGCACCCTCATGTCATCGAATTTCTCGACGCCGTGCGGCAACTGAAAAAACGCATCGTGCTCGTGACCAATGCCCATGGCAAAACACTCACCATCAAGTTCCGTCGCACATCGCTCGGTGGCCACTTCGACGCCGTGGTCTGCTCGCACGATATCGGGCTGCCCAAGGAACACCACGACTTCTGGGGCAAGATGCAGCAGGTGCAGCCGTTTAACAAGGGATCGTCGCTTCTGATCGACGACAGCCTGCCGGTGCTGCGCTCGGCGCACCACTATGGTATTGCCCAACTGCTGGCGGTGAGAAAACCGGATTCCAAGTTGCCGGAAAAAGACGCCGCCGAGTTTCAGGCGCTGCGCAGCTTCCGCGACATCATGCCCTGATACGGCGCCCCCACTGACCGAACCACGCGTGCGCACCCTTTTGCTCAAATCCCTGTTCCACGTCCTTTCCTGGCTGCCGCTGCGCGCAATCCACGCCTTGGGCGCGGCCATCGGCTGGCTGTTTGCCGTCATCCCCAACAAGCGGCAGCGCACGGCCGACATCAACCTCAAACTCTGTTTTCCCGAGATGAAGGAGCACACACGCGCTCGGCTGGTGCGACGCCATCTCATGGAATTCGGCAAGGCCATTACGGAAACCGCCGTGCTGTGGACAAGCAATACCGAGGAATTCAGCAAACTGGTGCGCAAGGTCAGCGGCGAGGAATTGGTAAAAAACGCCATGCGTCACGGCAAGGGTCTGATCCTCGCGATGCCGCACCTCGGGGCCTGGGAACTGGTGAGCCTTTATTGTTCCCGCCGCTATCCCCTGACCACGATGTACCGCACGCCACCCATGAGCGCCTTCGGCAGCATGATGCGTGCGGCGCGTGAACGCTTTGGCGCGCGCCTCGTGTCGGGGGAGAAAAACGGCATCCGTGCGCTCTACCGCGCGCTGGAGAACGGCGAGATGGTGGCGATCCTGCCGGACCAGGTACCGGCCTCACGCAGCGGGGCGGTGTACGCACCTTTCTTCGGCATCCCGGCGAGCACCATGGTGCTGCTGTCGCGTCTGGCCATGAAAACCCAGGCGCCCGTGGTTTTCGCCTACGCCGAGCGCCTGCCGCGCGGCAGGGGTTATCACGTGCACTTTCTGCTGGGGCAGGTTGGCATCAACGGCCGTGACCTCGAACGCTCGGTCGCGCTGGTCAGCGCCATGGTGGAACACTGCGTGCGTGAATTACCGGAACAATACCAGTGGGTCTACAAGCGCTTTCGCAATCAGCCCAAGAACAAGGCCGCGTTTTACTGAACCCTCGGACCCCTTGCCCGGCACATAGTCTTTCTTCCAAAACAGAGACAATTCCAGGTCTGAATGAGTATCGAATATCTCAGTCCCGCGCTCGCTGCCCTTATGCTGCCGCTCAAAGTGCTGCTACTGCTGGGTATCGCCAACAGCGCGCCGCTCTTCGGCAAAAAGATCTTTGGCGCGTCATTCCGTTACCCGATCGACGGTGGTGTGAAATTTCTGGATGGCCGTCCGCTGCTCGGACCCTCCAAGACCATCCGGGGGTTGGCACTGTCCATCGCCGTCACAGCCCTTGCGGCGCCGTTACTGGGGTTTGACTGGGTTACCGGCGCGTTGCTTTCGGCCGTGTCCATGCTCGGGGATCTGGTCTCGAGTTTCGTCAAACGCCGGCTCGGTCTGCCGTCGAGCAGCATGGCCCTCGGGCTCGATCAGATTCCGGAATCGCTGTTTCCGTTGCTGGCCCTCAAGGCCCGGCTCGGTCTGACAGCGTGGGATATCGCCGGCGTGGTGCTGGCATTTATGGTGCTGGAGCTGCTGCTGTCGCGGTTACTGTATGGGTTGCATCTGCGCGACCGACCGTACTAAGGGGCACAGGACAAACAGACGGATTCTTCGGTTTCACTCGTTTCATTTCTTTCCTCCTGCCACATGGTGGTGTGATCTCGTTGGCATACTATCTCAAGCGATATTCGGTGCAGATTGTGTCGTCGTTAGGCTCGATGCAGGGTGTGCAATCCAATAACTTACCTGCGCCGGTGTCCGTTATCAGGCGCGCCGTAACCGGTGCAAGGTGATCTCGGGCAGGCAGTTGAGCCGCACGTCCACGATGGAACTGCCCGCGCCCACCGAGGTATAGCCGACGAGATCGTGGTAACGCCAGGGCCCGCGCGCGAAGGCGCGTGGGCAATCGGCATCGGTAATCAGTGGAATGCCACCCGGCAGGCAGATCTGGCCGCCGTGGGTGTGGCCGCACAACATGAGATGAAAGC
>CAYIQV010000333.1:0-2424 GCA_964365635.1 uncultured Acidiferrobacteraceae bacterium | reverse complement strand
CAGACCACGACCTACGGCTATCCCTACTGGCTGCGCAACGGCCTGCTGGGCCTGAGTCTGCTACTGGCGCTGGCCGTCGTCGTCGTGGGCAATGCTCTGTTGTTCATCCCGCTGACCCTGACCGCTCTGACCGCCGCCATCATCGGCCGTGCTCTGTTTTACGTGCTGGTGATCCCCACCACCATGCCGGGCGCATTCTTCTGGCGCAACCGCGGTTTTGAGGAACACGCGCGCAAAACCGGTCTCGCCGCCATGCCGCAGGTGGGTGTGGTGATGGATAGCCACTGATATCCAAGTTGCCGTCATTGCCGGTTGCTGGAGCGTGGCGGATCTTGGCGTAAGGCTTAAAGCCAGCACGAACTGTGGATCAGGAATTCCGGAAATCACACAACTCCTTGTCCGGGAGGGCGGGGTGAAGAAGGTTGCCTGAAACTTTCTTTGTGTGGCGGGTTGCCGTCATGTATCCAGACAGCGCGATACTTTTTACTCCAGATAACGCGCCTGCCACTTCAGGTACATCTGTCGCACCTGTTCGGCGAATTCCTTCTTGTCGGTAAACCCCTTCGGGTCGATGGCCTCGTAGACGTAGTAGTTGGCCTGGTCGTTCTGGCTTGTCATGAAGTGCCACATCTTGTCGATTATCGTATAGGGCGCGCGCCATTCGAAGGTCTTCTGCGCCTCGTAATGGAGGAACACCGGCAAGACGGGAATGCCGGTGCGCAGCGAAAGGTCGAACGCACCGCTCTGAAAGCTCGTGTGGATGCGGCTGCCTTTGCAGCCACCTTCCGGAAAGAGGGCGACGTTCTTGCCCTGGCGAAGTTTTTCCATGAGCTGATCGAGCGCGACGTGGCGCGAGTCGGGGTCGTCGCGGTCGACGAACAGGGTGCCGGCGGCGATGTTGATGCGGCCCACGACGAACCAGTCGCGCACGCCAAGTTTCGCCAGCGGGTAGACATTGAACAGGGTGGGGATGCCCACATCCTCCAGCGCCGAGGGATGGTTGGCGATCAGGATGTACTGCTTCGGCATGGGCGCGACATTCTTTTCATGCAGGCGCAGATCGACGCCCAGCGCCCGCACGAAAAGCGAACACCAGACGCGAAACAGGTAATGGTAATACGTCCCCGTCAGCGGTTTCGGCAGCCAAGCCAGCAGGTAAAGCAGCAGCGTCAGGAGCAACAGCTCCAGCCAGCACCAGACCAGCCACAGGGTACGACCCAGAAATGCGAGCATGCGAGAAGATGTCCAGCCACGTTCTGTTTTTATAAGGATAGCCGGTAAAACCGGGCACGGGGCCGGAGACGGTCGAATGGTGGGGTGCGGGAGGTGGAAGGCGCTGTGTCCCAACCTCCAAAAAGAAAACCGGGCGCTCACGGCGCCCGGTTTTGCCAGCAGAGAGAGCCGGTTACTTCTTTTCTGGCTCTTTCATCTTGGCCTTGGCGGTGTTGCACTCTTCCTTGCCCAGGAACAGCCAGCCCTTGCCCTTGCAGCTATTCTGGCCCTTGCATGCGCTGGAAGCCGTCTGGCAGGCCGACTGGCCCTTGCAGGAATTCACGCCGTCGCAATGAATCTTGGTTTCGTGCTTGTCGGCATAGGCGGCCGGGATGCCGGCCGTGGCGAAGAGGCCGGCGGCGGCCGTGGCCAGGGCAAGTCCAGCGAGTTTTTTTGCGTTCATCGTTTCAAGTCTCCGTTTGGTTCAGATGTATTATTTGGTTGAGGCTTAACTTCCATGCATGAAGTCCGGCAGGGCGCGGCTAATTTAGCAGAAATCAAACGCATCTGACCAGGGGGACTTTAATGCACCAGCTTCCGGTACTTGATGCGGTGCGGCTGCGTGGCGTCGATGCCCAGACGCCGTTCCTTGTCGGCCATGTAGTCGGCGTAGTTACCCTCGAACCAGACCACGTGGCTGTCGCCCTCGAAGGCGAGGATGTGGGTGGCGATGCGGTCGAGGAACCAGCGATCGTGCGAGATGACCACGGCGCAGCCGGCGAAACCGAGGAGCGCCTCTTCCAGCGCCCGCAGCGTATCGACGTCAAGGTCATTGGTGGGTTCGTCGAGCAGCAGCAGGTTGGCGCCACTCTTCAGCAGTTTCGCCAGGTGCACGCGGTTGCGCTCGCCGCCGGAAAGGTCTTTCACCATTTTCTGCTGATCGGTGCCACGGAAGTTGAAACGGCCGACGTAGGCGCGCGACGGCACCTCGGTCTTGCCGATCAGCAGGATGTCGTGCCCGTCCGAGATTTCTTCCCACACGGTTTTGTTGCTGGAAAGGGTATCGCGGCTTTGATCCACGTAGGCGAGCTGGACCGTTTCGCCAATGCGCAGTTTCCCGCTGTCCGGTTTTTCCTGGCCGGTGATCATGCGAAACATGGTGGTCTTGCCCGCGCCGTTGGGACCGATAATGCCGACGATGCCGCCGCGCGG
>CAYIQV010000332.1:0-2432 GCA_964365635.1 uncultured Acidiferrobacteraceae bacterium | reverse complement strand
GAGCGCCCGGGGGGGCGATGAACGCAATGAGTTGGCGGGGGCCCCGGGGCGCGCTTTCTTTTGGTTTCTTTTCATTGCGCCAACAAAGAAAAGGAACCTGCCGTGGGTCAGCCACCCACGAGTTACTTTTCATCATCGCCGCAGGCGATTCGACCATTTACATTCACCCCTCATCCTAACCTTCTCCCGCAAGGGGAGAAGGGATAACGCTTCGCTTCACTGGATCCCCGCCTTCGCGGGGATGACACGCAAACAACGCGTGTCACTTAAGCGCGGCCAGCGCCTTGTCGTAATTCGGTTCCTGTTTGATCTCCGGCACCAGCTCGGTGTGCACGACCTTGTCGTTTTCATCGATCACCACGATGGCACGTGCAGTAATGCCGGCAAGCGGGCCGTCGGTGATCAGCACGCCATAATCCTTGGCGAAGTGCCGGTCGCGCATCATCGACAACGACTTCACCTTGTCGGTGTTCTCTGCGGCGCAGAAGCGCTTCATCGCAAAGGGCAGGTCGGCGGCCACAATTAGCATCACCGTGTTCGGGTATTTCGCGGCCTGCTCGTTGAATTTCTTTGTGCTCATGGCGCACACCGGCGTGTCCAGGCTCGGCACGATGTTGAGCAATTTCTTTTTGCCCTTGAAATTGGCGAGCGACACGTCATTGAGGTCGGCGTCTGTCAGTTTGAAATCTGGCGCGGTACTACCGACTTTGGGCAGGTCTCCGTTGGTATTGATGGGGTTCCCGGCGAGCGTGATCTTGGCCATGATGATATCTCCTTGGTTTAAGCGTTCGGGTTGGTTTTCACGGCGCACGGCGGATCCAGCCGGCGCTTGCTGACAACACGTTCCAGATGGAACGCGTATTGCTCGATGTCTTCCTGCGTGCGGGTCTCGGTCGCGCATACCAGCAATGATTGGCCGAGGTGGGGAAAATGTTCGGTGAGGTCGTAGCCGCCGAGGATCCCCTGGGCTTCCAGCGCGCGCAGCGCATCCGACACCGGGATGTCGAGCTGGAGCACCACCTCGTGGAACACCGGCTGGTTGAATACCCGCGTGACGCCCTTGATCGACGTGAGCTTTTCGACCAAGGCCATGGTGTTGGCATGGCAGGCGCGCGCGACCCGCTCCAGACCTTCCGGTCCGAGCAGCGCCATATAAATAGTGGAGGCAGCCACCACCAGGCCCTGATTGGTACAGATGTTCGAGGTCGCCTTCGAGCGGCGAATATGTTGTTCGCGCGCCTGAAGGGTCAGAGTAAAACCGGGTTTGCCATCCCTGTCGACAGTGCGACCGATGATGCGGCCCGGCATCTGGCGCACCAAGGCTTCCTTGCAGCACATGAAGCCGTAATACGGCCCGCCGGAGGACAGCGACGCGCCCAGTGGCTGACCTTCGCCGACGGCGATATCCGCACCTTTCGTGCCCCACTCGCCCGGCGGCGTGAGCAGCGCCAGCGCCGTGGGATTCACCAACCCGATAACGAACATATTCTGTGCATGCGCCCAGTCGGTGAGCACGTCCACTTCTTCCAGCACACCGAAAAAATTGGGCTGCGGAATCACGAGTGCGGCAAACTCGCCGCCTTCGTATTGCTTGAGCGAGGCCGGGATGATGTTGCCGCACTCCATGCACAGCGGAATTTCCACCAGCTCGATGTTCTGGTTCTTCACGATCGCGTGCACCACCTGGCGGTAGATCGGGTGCACCGTGGCGGGCATCAGAATCTTGCGCGACTTCTTATGTGCGCGCACCGCCATGAGCACCGCTTCCGCCAGCCCCGAGGCACCGTCGTACAGCGAGGCATTCGACACGTCCATGCCGGTGAGCGAGGCCATCATGGTCTGGAATTCGTAAAGCAGTTGCAGCGTGCCCTGCGAGGCCTCGGCCTGGTATGGCGTGTAGGCGGAATAGAACTCGCCGCGCGTGACAATCTCCCACACCGCCGCGGGGATGTGGTGTTCATACGCACCAGCGCCGATGAAATTCAGGTAGGAACCATCTTGACTGGCGCGGGCTTGCATCAAGCGCCCGACCTGCATCTCGTTCAGACCTTCCGGCACCTGCGTCAGCTTGCCAGCACGCAGCCGTTCGGGAATTTCGTCGAAGAGATCGTCAATCGCCTTGACGCCGATGCTTTTCAGCATCGCTTTCACGTCGGCTTCGGTGTGCGGAATAAATGGCATATTAAATCCCTAAATAATTCTTGCCACAGAGAACACAGAGGGCACAGAGAATCTTATTTTTTCTCTGTGTTCCCTGTGCGCTCTGTGGCTATTTGAACTTGGGGGCAACCATTTAACTGCCTATCTTATCATCGCCGCGTCAAGGCTAGCATTGCAAACGCGCTTCCCAGCAACGCGCCGCCGATCACATCCGACAACCAATGTTCCACGAGGTACACGCGGCTGACGAGCATCACTGCCGCGCCGAACAC
>CAYIQV010000331.1:0-2437 GCA_964365635.1 uncultured Acidiferrobacteraceae bacterium | reverse complement strand
CCCAGATCAGCACAAACACCGCCACCGTCGCGGCCAACCTGCCCCAAGAAAAACGCGCGTGGGCCGGCGGCGGAGTGTCGTCATCAATCAGCGCGGGGCCATACTGCTTGTGGGAGGCGCCATGGCCGCCGCCCGCCTTGAACTTGCCCGGAATGATTTTCCCGCCGATCGCGCCGAGCACGGCGGCCGCCAGCACGATCCAGGGAAAATCGATTTTGAAGACGAAGATGCCGATGAAAGCCAGCGCGGCGATGGCCCAGAGGATTTCATTCTTCAGTGCGCGCGAGCCGATGCGCCAGGCGGCGAACAGCACCACCGCCACCACCGCGGGCTTAATACCGTAAAAGACACCCTGCACCACGGGCAGTTCACCGAAGGCGAGATAGATCCCCGCCAGCAACGACAGCAACACGAAGGCCGGCAGGAAGAACAACACGCCCGCAATCACCGCGCCACGCACACCATGCAACAGCCAGCTGATGTAAATGGCGAGCTGAATGGCCTCCGGCCCCGGCAGCAGCATGCAATAATTGAGTGCATGCAGATAGCGGTGTTCGGAAATCCAGCGGCGCCGCTCCACCAGCTCCTGATGCATCATGCTGATCTGCCCCGCGGGCCCGCCGAAGCTGATGAAACCGAGCTTGAGCCAATATACTGCGGCCTCGCCAAAGGAAACCGGCGCCGGGGCTTTGGTCATATCGTCTTTTGAAACAGATCCCATGGTGTTTCTCCTCTTATCCTTCTGTGTACGAGGCATACAGAAAATTGAACGTCTTGCCTGCCTCGAGCAGCAATTCGTCATCGTTGTCACATTGTTGGCGTGCGCCGTTTAAAATCATCTCCAGACCCTGCGCTTCGCCCACCGGCAGTCCACCCACGTCCAGGTAATGCACCAGCGCACCGAGCCGCGTGAGCGCGGCATCTTCCTCCAGTCCAAAACTGGCGAGCAACACTTCAAAGGTGACGCGGGCGCCGACATGCGTGAACGTCGCGCTGTCAAAATCAAACCCGAGGGCATCGCGCGGGCAGTCTTTCGGGTCGGCGAGCCAGAAAAAATGCGCCTTGGGGTCGATGAAGCGACGGATCAGCCAGGCCGAGGCCAGGCGATCCACCCACGGACGGGCACGCGTGGCCCACTGGCGGTTTTGAAAATCTTTTTTGTTCAGACGCCGAATTTCTCCCTCGGCGGGATGCGGTTCGCCGGGCGAGAGCAAGCTGGTCGCCGCGGCCTCAGCCTGTGACAACAACTGCTCTGCCTGCTCCCTGGCTGGTCCCGGGAAATAGTCGGTGGCGGCCATTGCTTCGAATTCGCGACGGATCTTTTTCAGTTGGCGCTGTGCAGCGCTGGCGCGGCGCTTGGTCAGACCCACCTTCAGTTTCTGGATGGTTTGTGACAGGTGCACGTATTCCGGGGTACGATCAAACAACCGGCGGAAGCCTTCGAATTGCTGCTGGTCTATACTCTTGATGGTGAGGACATGGGCCTGGCCGCCGGAATGGATCACCTCCCCCGCCAGCCCCTGCAGGGATGTCTGGGCAGACCCGTTTTCAGGCAACAAGTAGACGCCGTCACGCAGTACCGCGGCCCCCAGCCCCTTCAGGGCGCGCCAGACGCGCATGCGGCACGTGCCACGATGGCTGGGGAGGCTTATGACCAGGGAAAGCCAGTTGGGGAGGGATGAATTAATCATGTAGCGTATTCTACATTAATGTATATATCTCTACAATAATTAATATAAAACCCATCAACAGCATTAACACCGCGATACAGTTCATCGCCCTGCTCGGTCTCTTCGCCAGCGTCCCGGCAGCTCTGGCGGAAAGGCTCGTGCTCGCTCCCACCCAAGTGGCGCCAGGTGTCTACGTCGTGGTCGGCGCGCTCGGCGCGCAAACCTACGAAAACGGCGGCCTGAACAACAACCCGGGATTCGTGATCGGCGAGAACGGCGTGCTGGTCATCAACAGCGGTCCCAGTGTTCGTGTTGCCAAAGCATTGCACGCCGCTATCGAAAAAATAACCAAACGACCCGTCAAGTGGGTAGTGAACGTGAACAACCAGAAGCACAACTGGCATGGAAACGGTTACTTCAAATCGATCGGGGCCAAAATACTGGCCCACCGCGAAGCCGACCGTATCATGCGTGAAACGGGCGAAGCGCAGCTGGAAGAATCCAAGACGCTGCTTCAAAGATAAACTCGCGGGCACCACCCTCACCTACGCTACCGAAACCGTCGGTGACAAGCATGAGCTTGCGCTCGGTGGAACAACGGCGCAGCTGCTGCACTTCGGCCCCGCCCATACACCGGGAGACATGGTGGTGTGGCTGCCGCGGCAGAAAATCGTGTTTGCCGGCGACATCGTGTATACCGAACGCCTGTTAGGGAAGCTCTGATCAAGTCTCCCGTTCGCCCTGAGCTTGTCGAAGGGTGAACGGGA
>CAYIQV010000330.1:0-2442 GCA_964365635.1 uncultured Acidiferrobacteraceae bacterium | reverse complement strand
TCATCCGGGCCAATAGCCGATTAAGTTCTAAACAGAATGCAACACTACACTAGATAGCTGGCCTTGTAGCACCCTGTGATCCCGATATCGGCTTGCCTTGGGATTCGAGGAGCATTTTTCGTTCGGTTTCGTACTGCTGAAAACTCACGGGCCGGTCCAGAAACGGTGCGTTATCCGGCTGATTCCTGGCCTGTGCGTGAAACTGCAGCGTGTTGTAAGCCGCTTCGTAGAAATCGCGCATGCTGGTGCAAGCCGAGACCAGCAGACACAAGCCAATGAGCATCACGCGCCGTAGCTTCATGGGCACCTCTTTGTGTAATCGGTTACGAAATGACTGGTTCACCGCACAACCAGTACCTGCTGAGAGGAGGCAGCGCCTTATCACTTGGGAACCAACAAGTACAATACTCGATCGAGAACGCGGCGCCCCGGACTCCTCCGCCGAATAGGATTTTCCAATTCCCAGCGCATGTGATCGCGACGGTTTTTATTTTCACGCCGCGCCATTTTGCGGCGGTTAGGGCCTTCCTGGAGGGGGTTGTCAGTATTGTCGTCATTTGTCATGGCACTTCCTGCTGTCTTCAAAATGGACCAGGCGTCTCGCCTCAAGCCACGTGTTTGTTCGCAATCTGGCTGAAAATGGCGCGGATGCTTTGGCAACCGTTGATGGTGTCGCACCCCACACTCTTGGCCTTGTCCAGGTGCGTCTGAACTTCACGGAGAAAGTCCATCGCGTTTTTCATATTTCTCGTGAGCCCGCCGATACCGAGACTGACGGTTACGGGAATCTTTCTATCCTCGCGGATGAAGTCGCGAAATTTTATGGCCCGGCGGATACGCTGTGCCAGCACTACGGTCTCCGCATCACTCAAGTTACGCAGGAGTATTGCAAAGGTGTCGTTTTCGTACCGGGCCAAAACAGCATCCTGGCGCAGCACGGAACTGACAACCTTCGCGACCTCGCGCAGCAACATATTGCCCGCGCCCTGCCCGTGCGTTTCATTGATCTCCGCGAAACCGTCTACGGCGATTAACAACAGCGCCAGATTTTCGTTCTGTTTCCTGGCCTGGACAAAATCCTCATCGATCCGCCTGAGCATATATTGCCTGGCATAAGCGCCGGTCAGGGAGTCCCGGGTTGCATCCGCCTCGCTCCCGCCAGCCGCTTCCGGCGCAAGATTCACTTGATAAGTGAACTTCAGCATGTAGTTCGGTGGGATCAAAACCTTGTCGCCATCGTGAAGCGCGCGCCGCATGACCTTCTCGCCGTTAACGTACGTGCCGTTGGTGCTGCCCAGGTCCTCAACGAAAACCGCGCCCTCGGGGCTGACGACGAAGCGAGCGTGGCGCTTGCTGACATTCTGATCCTCGATAAACACATCGTTCTCGGGACCGCGCCCGATAATGAGTTCCTTATCGCTGGACAACCAGTAGACCTTACCGGTTAGCGTGCCCGAAAATTGCACAATACAAGGCACTGCCGGTTGACCGGCTGTGGCGTCCGGCGCAACACGATCGTCTACACGGATCGTTTTTTCTTCATTTTCTTGACTCATTGGTTATCCCGAAAGAACCGATTTCTGTCCGCCCCGTGAACATGTAAAAAAATGGCGCAAGGACCTGTCGCATCCTGGCGCCGTGAGCATCCCTGGTTTTCTATCTAGCTTTAATGCAAATGCTGTGCCATTTTCGTCACACCCGGAGCACTCCAGAACCCGGAATAATGGGGATGCGCCACACTCTATAAAGAGGCAATGAGAGCTCCAAAGTGCCTAAAAATGTCAAAGATTGCCCTAGATTGCTTAGAGCAACAGGGGAAGTATTTAGGTGGGACATATCACGCATGATTTTCCGTCTTGTGCGAACGGCCGCCATGGGCCGGAGGTGGGCAGACTCAGGTCTTGGACGAAGGGAAAATCTTGACGTCCTTCATAACCTTGAGCTTGTTGTCCACAGCCTTCACCCCCGCGACCGGCGTCACGACCTCGACAATGGCGTGACGCTCATCGGTGCTGGCCGCAATACCTTCGAGCACCAGCTTGCCATGGTCGGCACTGAGCACGATCTTGACGTCGGCGGTCTTGGGGTGAGCGCGTAACGCCGCGCGCACGCGATACTCCAGGGTAAGGTTGGCGAGCTTGGCGCGCGACGCCGGCGTTTCCTCGAATTCCGGCCGTGTCAGCAACTGCTTGACCTGCGCGACACAGGTCGCCACCGACAGACGCTCGGTGTTGAGAGTGATGTCGTATTGCATGGGTTCGCCCCAAGTCACGCCGAACTGACGCTGCATGTTCGCCCGGTGTGCCATGTCGCTGTGGCGGATTTCCTCGCTGGCCATTTCTTCGTCGATGCCGAGGCAGGTCATGAGCCACTTGACGCGCGTCGCAAACGGCGCGCCGACGCGCACGCACGGGATATGCGGGATCGGGCGCAGCACATGCG
>CAYIQV010000329.1:0-2446 GCA_964365635.1 uncultured Acidiferrobacteraceae bacterium | reverse complement strand
CAAGATTAAAACCAGGACAAAACTAAAATTTCTTTTGCTTCAAAAATCCTGTAAGTCCTGCCTGCACTGTTGCATCGTGTTAATCCTGTCCATATTGTTTATTAAATTCCAAGCGCCTTTTTCTGGTGTTCTATGAGGTTGCGGATGCCGGCCTGCGCGAGTTTGGTCATCGCCAGCATTTCCTCGAGGCTGAAGGTCTTGCCCTCGGCGGTGCCCTGGATTTCGATGAAGCCGCCGACGTCATCCATGACGAAGTTCATGTCGGTCTCGGCATTGGAGTCCTCGGCATAGTCGAGGTCGAGCACGGCTTCGCCGCCGAAGATGCCCGCGGACACGGAGGCCACCAGGTGCCGCAATGGATCATCGGTGATGAGTTTGCGCTTGCGCACGTGGTTGATGGCATCGACCAGCGCCACGCAGCCGCCGGTGATGGAGGCGGTGCGCGTGCCGCCGTCGGCCTGGATCACATCGCAGTCCACGGTGAAGGTCCGTTCGCCGACTTTTTTCATGTCCACCGCCGAGCGCAGTGCGCGCCCGATCAGCCGCTGGATTTCCATGGTGCGCCCGCCCTGTTTGCCGGAGGCGGCTTCACGGTGCATGCGGCTGCCGGTGGAACGCGGCAGCATGCCGTATTCCGCGGTGATCCAGCCCTGGCCCTTGCCCTTGAGAAACGAGGGCACCTTTTCGTCCACGCTGACGTTGCACAGCACGCGCGTTTCGCCGAATTCGATCAGCACCGAGCCTTCGGCATGTTTGGTGTAATTCCGGGTGATCCGGATCTCGCGCAGATGATCGGGTTGGCGTCCGCTGGGTCTCATGGGGATTCCTTGTGAATCGGTAAATCGGGTTGGAGGCGCAAGATACAAGATACGACAGGGCAGATAAAGCGGCGCTCGCCGCCGGGACTATTTGGATTCGAACTTTCGCAGGTATTCCTCGATCTCCTTGATGCGGTCCTTGATGGATTTGTGTGGGTCGTCGTCCGCGACGTGGGAAATCTCCGCGGGTTTTTTCGGCGCCACCTTGGGTGGCGGGGCGCGATGCTTGGCCTCCTTGCGCAGGGTCTGTTCGTCAATCTTTACTGCCGCGTTGCCCTGAATGGGCGCACCCGTTGTTTTGGCCTCTTGCCACCGCAGACACAAGGCGCTGATGTTGTCGCAGGCATGGCGCATCTTGCGCACGGCGGCGAACAGCATTTCCTCCACCTTGGCATCCAGCGCCGGTGACTTGAGGTAACTCATCATTTCTTCCGGCGCAAAGGCCTCCCACAGCCCGTCGCTGCACAGCAGCAGCAGGTCGCCGCTTTGCAGGGCCGTTTCCCCGCTCAGGCTGATGCTGGGTTTGGAGGAACTGCCGAGGCAGTTCAGCAGGTGCCCCTTGTGCGGATGTTCCAGCATCTCCTGTTCGCTCAGGAGTCCTTCCTGACGCATTTCCTCCACGGCGGTGTGGTCCTGGGTACGGAGTACCAATTTGTTGCCGCGAAAATGGTACAGGCGGCTGTCGCCGACATGGGCCCAGTAGGCATAACCGTCTTGCACCAGACAGGCCACGCAGGTGGTGCGTGGTTCGAGCGGTACGCCGCCGTCGCCTTCTTCCTTCGCTTTGCCGCGCGCGACGATGGCCGCGTGCGCCTGCAGGATGCTGAGGGCGAGAAACGCCGACGGCCGTTCGATGCGCGGCTGACGCACGGTCTGGAACGCGCGCAGCATCGTCTGCACCAGTATCTCGGCCGCGATCTCGCCGCCGCGGTGGCCGCCGAGCCCGTCGGCCACGACCAGGAGCACGGCGTTGTCGCGCTCGGCAAAGCCGATACGATCCTGGTTCGTCGGGCGCGCGCCGCGCAGGCTGTATTGGGCAATCTGGTATTTCATGCGCTCACTTTCTGGCCCACGGGAGTTTGAGGCCCAGGCGCTCGATCAGGGATTCGGACTCTGGCTCCGGCATCTCCGGGGCGGTCTGGTTGAGCGCGGCGAGCAGGTCATCTACCTTCTGCGGGCGGTCGAGTTGATTCATTTGCAGACACCAGTCCACGGCCTCCAGCAGCGGCTGCGGGTAGCGGCGCGCAAAGCTGCGCACGGCGGGTTTGTATCTGTCTTTCTCGGCGCGTTCGATGGCGGGCGGCGGCGCCTTTCCGCACATGCACGCCCACATGGTGGCGCCGATGGCATACATGTCTGTCCACGGTCCGACATGCCCGCGCAAATGTTGTTCGAGGGGGGCGAAGCCGCGCGTGAGTGTGTGCGGTCCGAGGCGCCGTTCACCGACCAATGCCGATTGCGCGGCGCCGAAATCGAGCAGCAGCGGCGAGCCGCCCGGGCGCAGGTAGACATTCGCCGGCTTGATGTCGAGGTGCAGCAGACGATGGTTGTGCAGTTCGCGCAGCCCTTCCAGCAGCTGCGGAAAAACGGTGCGGATGAATTTTTCGCTCAGCTGGCCGTCGTGGCGG
>CAYIQV010000328.1:0-2460 GCA_964365635.1 uncultured Acidiferrobacteraceae bacterium | reverse complement strand
GTGCCGCCGACGCCCTTGGGATCGTACAGGCCCGGATTCTTGTAGCCGCGCGATTTGAGGTCAATGATGCGACCCTCGGCATGCTTGATCATGTCGTCCTTGGTGCCGAACACAATCGCCTTGGTCGGACAGGTCTTGGCGCACGCCGGCTGCTGCCCGACCGCGACACGGTCGGAGCAGAGCGTGCACTTGGATGCCTTGTTGTCCTTCTTCGACAAGCGCGGAACATTGAATGGGCAGCCGCTGATGCAGTAACCGCAGCCGATGCAGTGCTCGGGATTGAAGTCCACGATGCCGTTCGAATACTGCACGATGGCGCCGGGTGCCGGACAGGCCTTGAGGCAGCCCGGGTCGGCGCAGTGCATGCAGCCGTCCTTGCGGATCAGCCATTCGAGCTTGCTGGCTTCGACCTCCACCTCGGAGAACCGCATCACGGTCCACGATTGGTCGGTAAGATCGCGCGGATTGTCGTAGATGCCGGCGTTACTGCCAATCTCGTCGCGCAGATCATTCCATTCCATGCACGCCGCCTGGCAGGCCTTGCAGCCGATGCACTTGGAGATGTCGATGAGCTTTGCGACCTTGGCGACCGGCGCCGTCGCGGGCATCGTTCCGGTGGCGGAACGGCGTTCGACTTCGAGTGTTTGCAGTGCCATATCGCCCCCTTACGCTTTTTCGATGTCAACCAGGAACGCCTTGAACTCCGGCGTCTGGGTGTTCGCATCGCCCACGAATGGGGTCAGCGTATTGGCGATGTAGCCGTTTTTCGCCAATCCCTGGAAGCCCCAGTGGATCGGGATGCCGACCGTGTGCACACGCTTGCCTTCGACATCCAGCGAGCGAATGCGTTTCGTCACCACCGCCACCGCCTTGATGAAGCCGCGGCTCGACCGGATCTTGATGTGGTCGCCGTTGGCAATGCTCTTCGCCTTGGCCAGCTCCTCGCCGATCTCCACGAACTGCTCGGGATGCAGAATCGCGTTGATCTTCACGTGCTTGGTCCAGAAGTGGAAATGCTCGGTCAGGCGGTAGGTCGTCGCGACATACGGGAATTCTTTGGCATCGCCGAACTGTTCGAGATCGCCCTTGAACACACGTGCCGCCGGACTGCTCTTCACCTTCGGAAACTTCGGGTGCATCGGGTTCGCATCGAGCGGCGATTCGAACGGCTCGTAGTGCTCGGGGAACGGCCCGTCCGCCATTTTGTCCACGGCGAAGAAACGCGCCACGCCTTCCGGGTTCATGATGAACGGACTCATGCCATCCTCGGGCGCGGAATCCGGTTTGAAATCCGGCACGTCAGCACCGGACCATTTCTTCTCCTTCGCGTCCCAGGCGATGAGCTTGCGCGTGGCATCCCACGGCTTGCCGCTCGGATCGCAGGAGGCGCGATTGTAGAGAATGCGCCGGTTTGCGGGCCAGGCAAACGCCCAGTTGAGTGTGTTGCCGATGCCGGTCGGGTCCGAGTTGTCGCGTCGCGCCATGAGGTTGCCCTTCTCCGACCAGGCACCGGAGAAAATCCAGCAACCGCAACTGGTGCTGCCGTCGTCGCGCAGCTGCGCGAAACCGTCGAGCTGCTCGCCGGCCTTGCGCAGAGCCATCTTCGTCTTGGGATCGAAGACGGTAGCCAGCGCCTTGCCACTGAACTCACGCGCCAGCTCTTCCGGCGCCGGCGCCTGTGGGTCCTTGTGGTCCCATACCAGGTTCACGATCGGGTCCGGGAATTTTCCGCCCTCTTTCGTATAGAGTTCGCGGAGCTTCATGAAAATCCCTGCCATGATCGCGGTGTCGGTTTTGGCTTCGCCCGGCGGTTCAGCGCCCTTCCAGTGCCATTGCAACACGCGGCTGCTGCTCACCAGCGAACCTTCTTCCTCGGCGAAGCAGGAGGACGGCAAACGAAACACCTCGGTCTTGATCTTGACGGGGTCCACGTTGTTGTGCTCACCGTGGTTCTGCCAGAACACCGAGGTCTCGGTGGCGAGCGGATCGATCGTGACCAGATATTTCAGCTTGGCGAGCGCCCCGTCTACCTTGGCCTTGCACGGGAACGAGGCGATCGGATTGAAACCCTGGCAGATGTAGCCGTTCATCTTGCCCTGGTGCATGTCCTCAAATACTTGCAGGATGTCATGTACCTTGTCGAGTTTGGGCAGGTAGCTGTAGGCGTAGTCATTCCCGGCATGCGCGGCCTTGCCATACCAGGCTTTCATGAAACTGACGTGGAACTTGGCGTAGTTCGACCAGTACGACAGCTGACCCGGCCGCAACGGTTTTTGTACGCGCTTCTCGATATAGGTCTTGTAATCGGTTTCCTTTTCGCCCGGCAGCGTCATGTAGCCGGGCAGAAGGTTCGACAGCAGACCGAGATCGGTGAGCCCCTGAATGTTGGAATGACCGCGCAACGCGTTCATGCCGCCACCCGCCATGCCGATATTGCCGAGCAGGAGTTGCACCATTGCC
>CAYIQV010000327.1:0-2460 GCA_964365635.1 uncultured Acidiferrobacteraceae bacterium | reverse complement strand
AAAACGGCAGCGGAAGGCTGATGTTTATCCATAAGGAGTGTTGCATGCGTCATTATGAAGTCGTATTTATGGTTCATCCGGACCAGAGTGAACAGGTTCCGGCGATGATCGAGCGCTACCGTTCGATGATCGAATCCGCCAAAGGCGCGATTCACCGCCTCGAGGACTGGGGCCGCCGTCAGCTCACCTATCCCATCAGCAAGGTACACAAAGCCCACTACGTGCTCATGAACATCGAGTGCGAGCTTGAGACGCTGCGCGAGCTGGAATCGGCATTCCGGTTCAACGACGCCGTGCTGCGCTCCCTTGTGATCAAGCGTAAACACGCCGTCACTGCTCCTTCGCCGCTCATCAAAGTGGACGAAGAGAAAACCGCCGCTCCGGCCATGGCCGAGCCGGAAGCTATCGAAGGCGGCGCGGAAGCCAGCGCTTCCTGATCGACCACAGCCCAGAACAGATTCGAGGAATATAAGACATGGCACGTTTTTTTCGACGTAAAAAGTTTTGCCGCTTCACGGCCGAAGATGTGGAAGAGATCGATTATAAGGATCTCGGCGTACTGGGCCAGTACATCACGGAAACAGGCCGCATCATGCCCTGCCGCAACACCGGCACCAAGGCCCGCTATCAACGGCAGCTGACGCGCGCGATCAACTACGCGCGCTATCTGGCGCTGTTGCCCTATTGCGATAGCCACTAACGCTTGCCGCGAGGATTGAACGATGGAAGTCATTCTGCTTGAAAAAGTGCGTAACCTGGGAAATCTTGGTGACCAAGTCAAGGTGAAATCCGGTTTCGCGCGCAACTTTCTTATCCCTTACGGCAAGGCCGTGTCTGCCAACGAGGAAAATCGTGCGAAGTTCGAGGTCCAGCGTGCCGAGCTCGAAAAAGTCCAGGCCGATGCTCTGGGCAAGGCCACGGCCCGCGCCGAGAAGATTAGCGGCGCCACGGTGCATATCCTGTGCAAGGTGAGCGACGAAGGGAAGCTCTTCGGTTCCGTGACCACGCGCGATATCTGCGATGCCATGAAGCTGGCCGGTTTTGAACTTGCCAAGTCAGAGATCCATCTGGATCACGGCGCACTGAAGGAAATCGGCGATCACGAAGTCGCTGTGTCGTTGCATCCTGAAGTCAATTTCAAGATCATCGTCTCGGTTGTCGGCGAAAAGTAACCATCCGTAGGCTGCGCCCGGCGACGGGCGAGGGCTCGTCTGTCATTTCCGGTGAGCGTCGATATAATGTCCGTTGTCCGGACAGGATAGTCAGTCCAGCATAAGGAGGGTCGGTGGAAGAACGAACCTTTTCCAGACGAGGAATGGAGTCGGTGGCCGATGCGCTGAAGGTTCCGCCCCAGTCTATCGAGGCTGAGCAATCCGTGCTGGGCGGTCTCCTGCTCGATAACCAGAGCTGGGACCGCATTGCCGATATCATCACGGCCGACGATTTCTACCGGCGCGAACACCGTCTTATCTTCAACTCCATTACCGCGCTGTGTGCGGAAAGCAGCCCCGCCGATGTCGTTACTGCCTCCGAGTGGCTGGAGCGCAGTGGTGAGCTCGATGCCGCCGGCGGGCTCGCCTACCTCGGTTCCCTTGCCAACAATACCCCCAGCGCCGCCAATATTGTCGCGTATGCGGCCATCGTGCGTGAAAATTCGATCATGCGCGAGCTGGTGCGCGCCGCAAGCGACATCGGCGGTATGGTCTATACCCCGGAAGGCCGTACGGCCTCCGAAATGCTCGATTTTGCCGAGAAACGCATTCTCGACATCAGCGAGAAGGGCCACCGGCGCGGTGAATTTCAGCCGCTGAACATTTTGCTCGGCAAGGCCGTCGATCGCATCGATGAACTGTTCCGCTCCAAGTCCTCCATCACCGGTGTGCCGACTGGTTTTACCGATCTTGATGAGATGACCTCGGGGCTGCAAGCCGCGGACCTCGTTATCATTGCCGGACGCCCGTCGATGGGAAAAACCAGCCTGGCCATGAACATTGCGGAAAATGCAGCCGTGGGCCACAAGATTCCCGTGGCGGTGTTCAGTATGGAAATGCCCGGTACACAGCTGGCGTTGCGTATGATGGCCTCGCTCGGGCGCATCAACGCCCACCGGGTGCGTACGGGAAAGCTGGACGATGACGATTGGCCGCGTCTGACCTCGGCGGTGAGCCTGCTGAATGAAGCGCCAATTTTTATCGACGATACGCCGGCGCTGACGCCGATCGAATTGCGTTCACGTGCACGTCGTTTGAAGCGCGAGCACGGTCTGGGTCTCATCATCGTCGACTACCTCCAGCTCATGCAGTCGAGCGACCGGATGGAGGAAAATCGGGCCACGGAAGTTTCTAATATTACGCGCGCGTTGAAAGGGCTGGCCAAGGAACTCGAGGTGCCCGTGATCGCCATGTCGCAGCTTAACCGCAGCGTGGAAAGCCGCACCGACAAGCGGCCGGTCATGTCCGA
>CAYIQV010000326.1:0-2475 GCA_964365635.1 uncultured Acidiferrobacteraceae bacterium | reverse complement strand
ATCCATCTGCTCTCGGGCGGCGAGAAGGCGCTGACGGCCGTGTCGCTCGTGTTTTCTATTTTCCAGCTGAATCCCGCGCCGTTCTGCCTGCTGGACGAGGTGGATGCGCCGCTCGACGATGCCAACGTGATTCGCTACAGCGAAACCCTGAAGACGCTGTCGGAACGCACCCAGCTTGTGTACATCACGCACAACAAGATCAGCATGGAGATGGCGGATATTCTCATCGGCGTCACTATGTCCGAACCGGGTGTATCGCGGCTGGTGGCCGTGGATGTGGACGCGGCCATGGAGATGGTTGCTCAGTGATGGATTTGCAGTATGCCTTGCTCCTCATCGGCATAGTCATCGTCACGGTTGTCGCCGTCACGGCCTTCGACAAGGCGCGAGGGAGCCGCGCACCGCGGGATGCCCGTTCGCTGCGCGAGGCGGGGATCACCATCGCCGGTCCCGAGCCTCGTGTTGATATCCCGGTGGCTCCGCTGGCCGATCCCGCCAACAAGTTTCTGCGCACCGATGCGGAGATCACGCCGCGGGGGAAAACCCGGCAAGAAGTCCTGCGCCAGGAACTGAAAAGCCTGGAAGAGGTGGCGACCTTGCCGCTCAATCTTGCCGCTGGCCTGCGTCCGCGCGGCTTTCGCGAGCCGGAGCCGGGCCGTGAATACGCACCGGATGCCAAAATCGATTTTGTGATTCACTTTCCCGGGACGCCGCTGGTGTCGCGCAACATGGCGCTGGGTATCTTCAAGCAACATGAGTACAAGCTCAACAAACCCCGCCATCTGTACGGCCTGCGCTACCAGAGCAATCAATGGTCCGACCTGGAACTCGATCCGGAAAAATCCGAGTACGAGGATCTCAAAATCGCCATCCAAATAGTCGATGGCAAGGGCCCGATCGACGAATCCGAGCTCAACATCTTCATCCAGCTGGGTCTTCAGCTCGCGGATGCCCTGGCGCGACCCACGCGCTTGCCGTTGACCGTCGAGGAGGGGTTGGCGCACGCCCGCGAGATACAACAGTTTTGCGAGACCTATGACGTGATCGCCAGTATCCATGTCGCGCCGGGTGCGGAGGCCGTCTTTCCGGGACGTGTGATCGAGATGGCGGCACGCCAGATCGGCATGCAGTTCGGACCGAAAAATATTTTTCATATGCGCAACGATCTGCCGCTGGGCGGCCGTTATTTTTTCAGCATGGCTAACCAGCAGGAGACGGGCCGGTTCGATCCACAGGCCTGGGACACGTTTACGACGCCGGGGCTGGTGTTGTTCATGAATGTGCCGTGCGCGCACCATCCGGCGGTCGCGTTCGATAAAATGGTGACCGCTGCCAAGGCGCTGAGTGACATACTGGGCGGCCGCATGCAGGACCAGGACGGGCATCCGCTGACCGACAAGGGCATTGCGGTGATCCGCCATCAGATCGAGGAGATCGGTGACAAGATGGAGGCCTTCGACATCCCGGCGGGAAGCGAGACAGCGCTCAAGCTTTTCAACGAGGATTCCGCGAGCTGACATGGGCGCCGCGGACCAACGGCGTCGCCGTGCCGAGGAGTTGCGCAATGAAATCAATACCCACAACTACCGCTATTACGTCCTCGACCAACCCGTCATCTCCGACGCGCAGTACGACAAACTCCTGCGCGCATTGCAGGAGATCGAAAAGACCCACCCCGAACTGATTACCCACGATTCACCGACACAGCGCGTCGGCGCCGCGCCGCTCGCTTCCTTTGGCCAGGTGCGCCACAAGCTGCCCATGACCTCGATGGACAACGCCTTCACGGACGAGGAGGTGGGGGAGTGGGATCAGCGCGTGCGCAAAGGGCTGGAGTCCGTTGCTGACGTGGCCTACACCGCCGAGCCGAAATTTGACGGTACTTCCGTCAGCCTGCGCTATGAGAACGGCGTGCTGGTTCAGGCCGGCACGCGCGGCGACGGCAGCACCGGCGAGGATGTCACCAGCAACGTACGCACGATCAAGACCGTGCCGCTGCATCTTCAGGGAGAGGGCTGGCCACGCGTGCTCGAGGTGCGCGGCGAGGTGGTGATCCCGAAAAAGGATTTCGAGCGCCTGAACGCGGACCAATTGAAGCGCGGCGACAAGATTTTCGCCAATCCACGCAACGCCGCCGCCGGCAGCCTGCGCCAGCTTGACACACGCGTGACGGCGGCGCGACCGCTGACCTTCTTCCCTTGGGGCTTTGGCGAAGTCTCCGAACCGCTGGCGCGGCATTACTCCGATGCCATGGCTCAGCTCAAGGGATGGGGTTTCCGGGTCACGGAGTTCTTTCACGTGGCAAAGGGTGGGGACGATTGCCTCAAGTATTATGAGGAGATACTCGCCAAGCGCGACAAGCTGCCGCCTGGGCTACAGGGCGAGGCGTTGCCGTATGATCTGGAGAAAGAACTTGTGAAATTGCCATCGTCTTACGTGCGTGTAAGGGTTGGTCAGGATATTGTTTTGTTGGAC
>CAYIQV010000325.1:0-2491 GCA_964365635.1 uncultured Acidiferrobacteraceae bacterium | reverse complement strand
CAAGCGATTGATGGTGCATCCCGGCGCGGTCTTGTCATTGCAGATGCATCACCACCGCGCCAAACACTGGAATGTGGTAAAGGGCACCGCCAGGGTGACGCGCGGAGACGAAGTTTTTATGCTCACTGAAAATCAGTCCACCTACATTCCTTTAGGCGAGAAACACCGGCTTGAAAACCCAGGAAGCATTCCGCTCGAAATCATCGAGGTGCAATCCGGTGGTTACCTTGGCGAAGACGATATTGTACGATTTGAGGACCGGTATAACCGACATCAATAATGCGCCAGACAGCCAACTTAAAAGTTAAACTGATCGCAGACATCGTTACCCGCTTGTGCGCGGCAATGCCTGACGTAATTGCTGTTTACCGGTTTGGGACATGGGGAACGGATGCGGAACGGGCCGACAGCGATCTGGATCTCGCTGTACTCCCGCGTCAGCGCCTGTCGGCGGCGCGTTGCTGGGAGATCGCCCAGCAGCTTGCAACCCTTGCCGGATGCCATGTGGATCTTGTGGATCTGCGTGCGGCATCCACGGTCATGGCGGCTCAAATCGTATCGCAAGGCGAGCGTCTCTACTGTTCCGATGAACGGCAATGCACCGAGTATGAGGACTACACCTATTCCGCCTACGCGCGACTAAATGAAGAACGGCGCGAAATCCTGCAGGACATCCGGAAGCGGGGCAGCGTCTATGGTTGATGACGTGCTGCTGAACAAGATTGCCAGCATTGAGCGCTGTCTCAAGAGAATCGAGGAAGAGTATCGTGGCCATGAACAGGAGCTCCACAGCAATTTCACACGCCAGGATTCGATTGTCCTGAACCTGCTGCGCGCCTGCGAAGCGTCTGTTGATCTCGCCATGCACCTCGTGAGGACGAAGAAGCTTGGTCTTCCACAGGAAAGCCGCGAGGCATTCACGCTGCTGGAACAGTCCGGCATGTTGGACACCGAACATGCCGCGCGCATGCGGGCCATGGTTGGTTTCCGCAATATCGCCGTGCACGAATATCAGAAGTTGAGTCTTGACGTGGTCAAGGCCATCCTGGAAAAGCATCTCGATGACTTCCGCCACTATACGGCGGCGTTGTTGCGGTCTGAAAGTAATAAATAGTTAATTTAGGATCAAACATGACAAAGAAGGCATTGATCACCGGCATTACCGGACAGGACGGGGCATACCTCGCCGAATTTTTGTTGAAAAAGGGTTACGAGGTGCATGGCATAAAACGCCGCACCTCGTTGTTTAACACGGATCGAATCGATCATCTGTATCAAGACCCACATACGAAGGGACGGAAGTTCGTTCTGCACTATGGCGATATGACCGATTCCAGCAGCCTCATACGCATTGTGCAGCAGGTCCAGCCGACCGAGGTCTATAACCTTGCCGCGCAAAGCCATGTGGCCGTGTCGTTTGAAGAGCCTGAGTACACGGCCAATTCCGATGCGCTGGGGACCCTGCGGTTGCTGGAAGCCATACGCATTCTTGGATTGGAAAAGAAAACGCGCTTTTATCAGGCTTCTACCTCTGAACTTTACGGCAAGGTTCAGGAAATTCCACAACGCGAAACCACCCCGTTTTATCCACGCTCGCCGTATGCGGTGGCCAAGCTCTATGCTTACTGGATCACCGTGAACTACCGCGAAGCCTACGGCATGTATGCCTGCAACGGCATTCTCTTTAACCATGAATCGCCGACCCGCGGCGAGACATTCGTGACCCGCAAGATCACCCGAGCGTTGGCGCGTATCAAGCTGGGGCTGCAAGACTGTCTCTATCTTGGCAACATGGATTCCAAACGCGACTGGGGCCATGCGCGTGATTATGTCGAGGCCCAGTGGCTGGTACTGCAACAAAAGCAGCCAGAGGATTTTGTCATCGCCACCGGTGAGCAGTACAGCGTAAGGGACTTCGTCAATGCCGTTGCCAAGGAGCTCGGTATTGTTATTCAGTGGCGCGGCAAGGGACTGAAAGAGACGGGAGTAGTCAGTCAAACCGATAGCACCGGAAAAACTGGCCCGAAGAAAGGTCAAACCATTGTCCGCGTCGACTCACGCTATTTTCGTCCAACGGAAGTTGAGACGTTGCTTGGTGACGCCACCAAAGCAAGAAAGAAGTTAGGATGGAAACCCAAGATAAAATTTAAGGATTTGGTTGCTGAAATGGTGCGCGCAGACCTCGACGCGTCGGAACGCGATAGCCTGGTCAAGAAGTTCGGTTACTCTGCCTACGATTATCACGAATAGGCCATGAAACCAGAAAGCAAAATTTATATCGCTGGCCACCGGGGTTTGGTCGGTTCGGCAATCCAGCGCCGGCTGGCGGCGGGTGGATATAAAAATATCATTACCCGCGGTCATGCCGCGCTTGATCTGATTGATCAGCGTGCCGTAGCGACCTTTTTTGAGGAGGAGCGGCCGGAATATGTATTTCTCGCCGCAGCCAAGGTCGGCGGGATTCATGCCAATAACACCTATCCCGCGGATT
>CAYIQV010000324.1:0-2493 GCA_964365635.1 uncultured Acidiferrobacteraceae bacterium | reverse complement strand
GGGAGATGATCTACGCGAAGTTCGCAGCCAGCTTCCATTACCATGGGCGCCATGGCTTCAATCACGTCCATATTGGAAAGCCCCACCCCTGACCCGATATTATAAGTTTCGGATAACCGCCCATGTTCCAGGGTGCAGACTATCGCCGCTGCAAGGTCGCTGACATATATGTAATCACGAACGGTGCCTCTTTGACCAAATATCTTGATGGGTTGTCCGCGCATAGCCGATGCCATAGCAGTGGAAATGAACCCCTGGCCGACAAATGGCCGCTGTCCTGCACCAAATGCATTCGCGGGACGAATGCAGACAAAATTCAAACCATGTGTCATCGCAAAAAGATGCGCATAGCCCTCCAATGTCAGCTTGGTAACGCCATATGGAGAAATGGGCTTGGTCGGGTGATCCTCTTTAATAGGAAGTTTGATCGCTTCGCCATACACCGTCCCGCCTGAAGACACCAACACCAACTTTCTGCCTTTGGCAGCCACTTCAGAAAATAACTGAACTGTGGGCGGCAGATTTTGCAGCAAATCCGTCAAAGGATTCTCGAAAGAGGTGTTGGGCACGGTGGCATAGGCCAGGTGAATAACTTCCTGATGACAATCAAGCAGGCCACTGATTAATTCACGCTGACCAAAATCTCCCGATATATAGGTAACACCTTCCGGTAATTCAAGCTGAGGATCTGCTTTTCTGCCAAGCACGGTAACGGACCGACCTGTGGCAAGCAGATCGGGAATCAGGTAAGCACCTATGTATCCTGCCCCACCAATGACCAGAGTACCGGGTTTGTTGCTCACATGCTCACCCAGCCGGACGGGTATATGTCCATCACATTGTTTCCGTCTGCAAACCACTTTCTTGGGGCAACTACGACTTTCTCCGGCTTGGGATTCAGCCACGCTCCCCACCAGCTAAACGAGCTGTTGGCAATAAGGTGATGGCGACACAGTGTCATTAGGCGCATATCGTTATAGCTCTCGCTTCCCCGGTTATGGTCAACATAATGACAGGGAAATTCGATAGCTATATTCTTTTTTGTCCACGCGACGTCATCGGAAAAAACGAAGAACACAGGCTGTGTGACACGCTCGGCAATATGGCGTATGGCTTGGTGGTAGTAATCCGGCGGGCACAAGCCATGCGTGGCGCGAGTAGCAGGACTGGCCGCATAGTCGCCGCGCCGAACATGCAGGCTGACGGCATTGCACTGGCTGATATTGCTGGCCAGCTCCTGGTTGCGCGAATCAGGAGCTATCTTGAACGAAAAATCCGCGCGGATGGCAGGAGCAATGTGTGAAAAATATTTCTCGCTCTGCCAGTATCCCTGCAGATAACAGTCATCTGGCGCGTTTACTACCGAGGGCCAGTAACTGAAGCCCGGCTCGACAACAATTTTTGACCCGCGCAGAAACGATAAATTTTTTTGTCGCAAGGCACGCAGGACCAAATGCGATGCGCGCCAGCCCAATACCTGCCGATAGTCCGCACCAGAAGCGGTTCGGGCGGATATACTGAACACCCGCTCCAGCTCGAATCCGTTATGCAGCGCATAGCCGGTGAAATCGCGTAGATCCAGCCTGAACTCGGCTGACTTCGATAACGCCAGGGCACGTCCAGCGGCGTACTGGAACATCTGGTTGCCAAGGCCGCCAATTATTCTAGAAATGACCATGCGTAGTATTCAGACATGACTCAGTCCGTCAACGAATTGATATCAGTGGACACTGAAGGCAAGAAATGCCTAACCGGCAGAAACTGATCGCTTCTTGCCCTATTAAACGTTTCGCCTGAATGTCGAACCTACACGAAGTAAAGATCTGATCGCGTGTTTTAGCGGCTCCGGCAAGCGCCTGTAGGCTCGGTATGGGCCGCGTTTCAGCCACTCTCGATGATAGGCACTAAAAATAGTGTCCAATAAATCTGGCGATGGAAGCTTGGCGCCAACCTGCTCGATGTCACTATGTGAGTGAATTCTGTATTTCTCAAACAACCGAAACCATGTGTGTCTGGTCGCCGGTTCGGCGTGCAGTTTTGTAAAGATTTTTTGATACAACAATAGGTGCTCTTGAAGCTCGATTAGCGCGCTGTTCCTGCATATTTCCGTCACCTGATGAACCGCATTGGTTGGTGTAACAATGAGAACCTCCGGCGTATAGGTGAAGTGAGGGCTCTGCTGCAATATACGGATGTAGAAATCAATATCGACCAACCACTTCATGCTGTGATCGTACTCGACGCCTAGTCCGTTTCGGTAAATAGTCGCACTGGGCGCGCCTATTACATTCCCGAAAAAAAGCATTTCCGGCATATTAGAGAGCCGCGCCAGTTGCACCTTGGTAGGTCGATGAACGTGATGTTGGCCGCTGATGGTATTTTCGACACGGCTTGCGCAGAAAGCGAAATCGGCTTCCGGATGCTCGTCCAGCAGACGAACAAATGCACTCAAGGCGCCGGGGTGAATAAGCCGATCATCATGGTGCAATAACT
>CAYIQV010000323.1:0-2496 GCA_964365635.1 uncultured Acidiferrobacteraceae bacterium | reverse complement strand
AACCTGCATTCGGGTACACCGTCTGCGCAGGCCAGTGTCGCCACCGGATTAAGCCAACTACGCGCCTGCGGTCTTTGACGTCCTCGCCCGCACCCAACAAGCTGCGGCAAGGCCCAAAGTCTTTACTAAAACTGTCTTCTCACCGCAAAGTCGCAAAGAGCGCAAAGGTTTCTTGATTGAAAACTTTTGCCTTTCTTTGCGTCCTTCGCGTCTTTGCGGTGAACAATCCTTAAAGCCCCGACACGTCCAGGCGAACACCCGGACCCATAGTGGTCGAGAGCGTCACCTTCTTGATGAAGACGCCCTTGGAGCTGGCGGGCTTGGACTTGCCCAACGCCGCCATCAACGAGAGAAAATTCTCCTTGAGCGCGTCCGGATCGAACGAGGCCTTGCCGATCGCGCAATGCACGATGCCGGCCTTGTCGGTACGGAACTGCACCTGACCGGCCTTGGCGTTTTCCACCGCCTTGGCCACGTTCGGGGTCACGGTGCCGACCTTCGGGTTCGGCATGAGTCCGCGCGGGCCGAGAATCTGGCCCAGCTGGCCCACGATCCGCATCGCCTCCGGGGTGGCAATGGCCAGGTCAAAATCAATCTGACCCGCCTTGATCTTGTCGGCCAAATCCTGAAACCCGACGATGTCGGCGCCGGCCTTCCTGGCAGCCTCAGCCGCGTTGCCTTCGGCAAACACCGCGATGCGCACCTTCTTGCCGGTGCCGCGCGGCATAACCGCCGTGCCACGCACGTTCTGTTCGGATTTCTTGGCATCGATACCAAGATTGACCGCCACGTCCACGGACTCGTCGAACTTGGCGCTCGCCGTGGTCTTTAAAATCTTCAGGGCATCGTCAATCGGATAATTCTTCATCCGGTCCACTTTGGAAAGTTGAGCCTTTAAACGTTTGCCGGCCATATCACACCCCCTCCACGTCAACACCCATGCTGCGCGCACTGCCCGCAATGATCTTTACCGCCGCATCCAGATCATGGGCATTAAGATCCGCCATCTTGATCTTGGCGATTTCCTCGAGCTGCTTGCGCGTAATCTTGCCAACCTTGTTCTTGTTGGGTATGGCGCTGCCCGACTCGAGACCAAGCGCCTTCTTGATCAGCACCGTCGCCGGCGGCGTCTTGGTGATAAACGTAAAGCTCTTGTCGCTGAACGCCGTAATGATGACGGGAGTAGGCAGACCCTTCTCCAACTTCTGGGTCAGCGCGTTGAACTGCTTGCAGAACTCCATGATGTTGAGGCCATGCTGGCCCAGGGCCGGGCCCACCGGCGGGGACGGATTCGCCGATCCGGCCGGCACCTGCAACTTGATATATGCCGTTACTTTCTTTGCCACTGTATGCTCCTTACGGGTGCAAGCGCCTTACTCAATTCAGGCTCCCCGCGGTTAATGAATCAGGCTTTTTCGACCTGAGAAAACTCGAGCTCCACCGGCGTCTGGCGACCAAAGATCGACACCGACACCTTGAGCTTGTTCTTTTCGTAGTTGACGTCCTCGACCGTACCGTTGAAATCCTGAAACGGACCGTCGATGACGCGCACCAGCTCGCCCGCCATGAAGGAAAACTTCGGGCGCGGCTTCTCCACGCCCTCCTTCATCTGCTGCACAATCGCCATGGCTTCCTTTTCTGTAATCGGGGTCGGCTTGGTGCCGGAACCGCCGATGAAGCCACTCACCTTCGGCACGTTCTTCACGAGGTGCCAGGTTTCATCATCCATTTCCATATTCACGAGCACGTAGCCCGGAAAGAATTTGCGTTCGCTGGTGCGCTTCTGGCCGCTTTTCATTTCCACGACCTCTTCCGTCGGCACCAGGATATCGCCGAACTTTGCTTCCATACCGGTATTCCGGATATGTTCCTTGAGCGAGCGCGACACCTGCTTCTCAAAACCAGAATAGGTGTGCACGACATACCAACGCATTGTCATGATCGATTCGCTCCTATCCCGTAATAATTCTGACAATCTTGTGAAGACCCCAATCGATCGCCCACATATAGATGGCCACCAGCACCACCATGACCACCACGACCAGGGTCACCTGCATCGTTTCCTTGTTGGTGGGCCAGACCACCTTGCGTATTTCCATACGCGCGCCCTTGGTAAACTCCCAGGCACTGTGTCCCGCGGCCGTGTTCGCCGCCAGCACCACAGCGATCATCACGGCCACGAGCAGCACCGCCAGCCGGATCAGATCCGACTTGTCGCCAAAGTAATAGAACCCGCCGATGCCGCCTGCTACCAGCAGCATCGCGAGAACCAGTTTCAGTTTGTCCGCTGTCACTTACAAAAATCCTTCTGCGCCAGTCATTTGGCAGGCCAGGAGGGTTTCGAACCCCCAACCTTCGGTTTTGGAGACCGACGCTCTACCAGTTGAGCTACTGGCCTATTAATCGGCGTGGGCGGCGTACATCACCGCCCACTTGCGTATTACTTATTCAACCACCTTCGCCACCACCCCCGCGCCCACGGTACGGCCGCCTTCG
>CAYIQV010000322.1:0-2506 GCA_964365635.1 uncultured Acidiferrobacteraceae bacterium | reverse complement strand
AAGGCGATCAAAAACAGGCAAGCAAAGGTGTGCCACGGCCGGAAGATTTTGTGAGAAAACAGGCAAATTCCGGGAGAATGTCCGGTCACGGCGATTTTATTCTTGAAATATCAAGTTCATTGAGTAATATATCCGCCGCTTTAACCAGTCCCTTTTTGAGTGAATTGTCAGGAGCAGCGTTTCATGAACAAAACGTATTACGACACCCTCGGCACCATGGACAAGAAAGGCGTTGATAAGGAATACGTCAACGGTTGGGCGTGCGGGTTTTTGCACAACCCCAAGCGCGAAGAGCAGCGCCTCAGTGACGCCTACAATGCAGGTTATGACGACGGCGCGGCCGGCAAGGCCGACGGTTTTACAAGCTGGATCAAGAAGTAAATCCTGAAGTGAAGACGGGCTGTGCGAGTTGCACAGCCCGCCGTTTTTCTTAACCTAATTTTAGGATCAGGTGGTTGCCGTATCCTGCTGGGACATGGCGTACCACTTTTTCGCTTCGGCCTCATTTTTCTCAACCCCAAGACCCTGCTCGTACAGCATACCGAGCGTCATCTGCGAGCCGGCAAGCCCCTGTTCCGCCGCCCGGCGAAACCACTTGGCGGCTTCGGCTTCATCCTTGGCCACACACTCACCTTGCAGGTACATGAAGCCAAGGCCATGTTGCGCCAAGGCATTGCCGCCCTCGGCTGACGCGCGCATCCATTTATGGGCCATGGCGTCGTTGCGCACGAGGCCAAGGCCGTTCTGGTGCATGATCGCCAGGCGATATTGCGCCTGCGGGTCGCCATCTTCAGCCAGCGGCGAAAGGAACTTGAGCGCCTTGGAGAATTCCTTGGCTTCAAAGGCAGAAATGCCACTTGCCATGTTCATATCGGGATCGGACATGCTTTACTCCAGTATCGGTCGATTTCGTGACAGGCATTCTGCCAGAGGAACACCGCCACCGCGAATGGAAACCATATATTTGCCGCGGGTTCTGCTTTGTTGGCAATCTCCAATATAATGATGCACAGCAAGTCGTTATCCGCCGTTTGACCTGGAATAGACGATATGGCGCTGCACCTGAAAACAAAATGGCGTAAGCGCGGTCCCAAAACCATCGAGGACCGCGCTACGGTCGTGGCCAGCAACATCTGGCGTATTGCCCAGGAGACCTGCCGGCACATGGAGATTGAAGGATACAAGCTGGGTTCGGATGCCCAGGTGGCCGGAGTGATGACCGAACTCATGTCATTTCTGGTGCAGATCGCGGACCGGATTGTCTATGGCCAGCTGAGCGAGGACGAGCGCAGCCGTTTCGTGCATGCGTTGGGCACGAATCTGGCGCGGATCATATCGAATAATCTTGCCGAGTTTGTCGGGCCGGGAAAGCATATCCATGCGTTCATCGATACGCTCAATGCCCGCTCCAGGGACTACGCAGAGTTTGAATTTAATGCGATGCAACCGAGCTACACTTTCGTGCGCTATCTGGGCGAGAAAGTCTCCCAGGCGATGCAGGCCACGGACAGCAAGTGGGTGCTGGAGCAGGTGGTGGACGTGGAAGCGCCTGTCGCCATTGCAGCAGTAAAAAAGATGGTGGGCGCGGCGCTGGGCGTGAAGGTTTCCTAGACATTTACTTTTTGTATAAGTATCTTAGAACCCCTAACAAAAAGAAAAAGTTAGACAGGATTCACAGGATTAAAAGCACGATTAACAAGATAGGACAGGGCGGGCAGGATTTTTTGCCTCTAATTAATTCCTTACCCCTGCCCGCACTGCTTTATCGTGTGAATCCTGAAAAATCCTGCCTGCACTGAGGTATCGTGTTAATCCTGTCTAATTCATATTGAGATTATTACGCCATGGAAGATATCAACCCTTTGATACATAAACTGCGCGATTTGCGGGAGCGTTCGCAAACGTTGAGGGGGTATCTTTGACGTCGACACCAAGCAAGAGCGGTTGAGCGAGGTACGCAGAGAACTCGAGCAACCCGATGTCTGGAATAACCCGCAGCGCGCCCAGGAGCTGGGCAAGGAGCGCGCGCGGCTGGAGGCGGAAGTCGAGACGCTGGTGCGCCTCGACAGTGATCTGGACCAGACGAAAGAATTGTTGGAGATGGTTCGTGAGGAGCGCGACGTTGAGGTGGCGGCGGCCGTAGCGAGCGACCTCACTCGACTCGAAAAGCAGCTTGCTGATCTCGAATTCCGACGCATGTTTTCCGGTGAGATGGATGCCAGCAATGCGTTCATGGACATCCAGTCCGGGTCCGGCGGCACCGAGGCCCAGGATTGGGCCAATATGCTGTTGCGCATGTATCTGATGTGGGGTGACCGACGCGGATACAAGGCCGAAATTCTGGAAATCTCCGAGGGCGAGGTGGCCGGAATCAAGAGTGCCACCGTCAAATTTACCGGGCCCTATGCCTTCGGCTATCTGCGCACGGAAACCGGGGTGCATCGTTTGGTGCGCAAATCGCCGTTTGACTCGGGACATCGCCGCCATACCTCGTTTGCCTCGGTAT
>CAYIQV010000321.1:0-2511 GCA_964365635.1 uncultured Acidiferrobacteraceae bacterium | reverse complement strand
CATTGCAATCTCGGTGCGACCCTCTATGCGCTCGGCCGCCTGGACGAAGCGGCCGCCTGCTTCGACCGTGCGCTCGCCCTACAGCCGGAACTCGTTGAGGCCCACTACCGGCTGGGGATGGTGCGCCGGGGGCAGGGGCGGCTGGAGGAGGCGATCGAGTGCTACCGACGTGCCATAGCCCTTGCGCCCGGTTTGGCTGAAGCGCATAACAACCTGGGCAATGTGTTGTGTAAACTTGACCGCACACAGGAAGCGATCCGACACTATCAACGGGCCTTGATAGAAAAGCCGGATTTCGCGGAGGCCCATAACAATCTCGCCTTTGCCCTGCAAAGTCGCGGGTGGCTAGGCGAAGGGATGCACACTGCACTGGCCCATTACCGCCGAGCGCTGGAGCTGCAACCCGACTTTGCGGAGACCTACAGCAATCTGCTGTTCGCGCTCAATTACTCAACGCGCACCAGCCCCGAGATGCTGTTCGAGGAGGCGCGGCGCTTCGCCGAGCGCCACGAAGCGCCGCTCGCCGCCCGGCGCGAACCTCACGCGAACGACCCCGATCCGCAACGTCGTCTGCGCGTCGGCTACGTCTCCGGCGATTTCCGCTCGCACTCGGTGGCCTTCTTCATCGAGCCATTGTTCACCCACCACGACCGCACCCGGTTCGAGGTGTTCTGCTACAGTTGCTATGCGGTGGAAGACGACGTCACGCAGCGGCTCAAGAGCCACGCCGATCACTGGCGCTCGCTGATGGGCCTGTCCGATGAGGCTGCCGCACAGTTGATCCGCGCCGATGGCATTGACATCTTGGTTGACTTGGCGGGGCACACTGCAGAAAACCGGCTGCTTGTGTTCGCGCGCAAGCCTGCGCCGGTACAGGTGACATGGCTTGGATACCTTAACACCACGGGGCTGTCCACAATGGATTACCGCTTGAGCGACTCCTACGCCAGCCCTCCCGGAATAATGGATACATACCACACGGAAGAACTGGTGAGATTGCCCAATAGCCAGTGGTGTTACCAGCCGCCGCACACTTGTCCGGAGGTTGGGGATCTCCCCGCCCTTGAATCCGGCGGATTGACGTTTGCGTCCTTTCACAACATTGCCAAGATATCACTGCCGGTACTCCGCCTCTGGGCGGAGGTATTGGCCGCTGTTCCAGGCTCGCGATTGATCCTGGCAGGTGGGGGGCTGGAACAAAAACAAAAGATGGAGACTTGGAGTGCGCATTTTGCGCAAAGGGGTATCGATGTCGGACGGCTGGAGTTTCTCGGCGTACAGCCGTTTGGCCGTTATCTGGCGTTGCATCAGCGGGTGGACGTAAATCTGGATGCGTTTCCCTACCCCGGCGGCACCACCACCTGCCATTCGTTGTGGATGGGGGTTCCGGTTATCACGCTGGCGGGACAAACGGTTATCTCGCGCAGCGGGGTGAGTTTGCTCAGTACCGTGGGCCTGCCTGATTTTATCGCCCACTCACCCGAGGAATACGTTGGGATTGCGGTGAAGCTGGCAGCGAATATCGGGCAGCTAAGAGCGTTGCGCGCCGGGCTACGAGAACGTGTGGCATCCTCACCGCTTTGCGACGCGGCCGCCTTCGCGCGCGACGTGGAAGCTGCGTACCGGACGATGTGGCGCAGTTGGTGTGTTCGGCAAGGCCGATGAGCCTGCTTAGAAACACGGGGTGTCGTCTGTTTTCCCGAAACCCGACATGCTATCCCTCTCTCTCCCTCCCTTTGGAGCAAAAAAATGGTGGCAGCTATGAATATGTGACACATCATGGGAGTGGTAACCCGAGCATCTGAACATGATCCTCGCTCGGTTTGCTTCGAAAGGCGATCGCCCGGATGTCGAATTCTGAGGCGCCAACCCAAACCCCGGAAAAACCGCTCTTCAGGATAGCCATCCGCAGCGATTTTGGTGTAAAGCCCGTTTTGTGAGCAAAATAGTCCTGACCCGTGCGTTCGATCGGCAAGTGCCAGCCATAGAGAACATCGTGGACCGTGATGGGTCCACCTTCACTTTGATACAGCACGTCATTCACGTCCATATCGTGGTGCACGACATGTCTGATAACTGACGCAATGTCGGGCACGATGATCTCGGCGAATCCTCCGTCCTTGAGTACATGCAGGAAACCACACAAGACCTTGGGCACCTCATGCGCATAGAAGTGCTCCAGATTATGGGAACAGTAAACCGCGTCGTATTTCCTCGAGTTGAGCTTATCCAGTTCACGGGCGTCGCAGAGTATGTCTGGGCGGGCCGCAGGGTCTATGTCCAGCAGGTCGTGTCTCCACTCCGCATAGTATCCCGGAATCCCAATAGACTTGTTATTGCCTCCCACATTCAGGACTGCTCTCGGCGATGTCTCTTGCGAACTCTAGATGTTGCGATTGGTCGTCTCCGACCGGCACATAAGTCGAGCCATACAGCAGGATATCGGCCGCCATTAGTACTGGGTAGTTGAACAGTCCCATACTTATTCTGTCTTCTGACAACTTAGTCGAC
>CAYIQV010000320.1:0-2518 GCA_964365635.1 uncultured Acidiferrobacteraceae bacterium | reverse complement strand
GCCGGCGGCGGCTCCTATGGCCACATCGACAGCCCGGCGGCTGGCGCCATCTCGCTGCGCCAGTCCTATGAGTGCTGGAAGTCCGGCGCCGATCCGATCCAGTACGCCAAGAGCCACAAGGAATTTGCGCGCGCCTTCGAGTCCTTCCCGGGCGACGCCGACAAGCTCTATCCCGGCTGGCGTGAAAAACTGGGCGTGCACAAGTAAGCCCGGTTTTCAAAGCGATGCCGTAACAAACGCCCCCACCTTGCTGGGGGCGTTTTTTTCCGAGGTAGAAAACCCTTTCTTGCCATATGGACAAGGAGAAAAGGATGACCGACAAAGACCAGTACAAGGTTCACAAGGAACCGTTCTATCAACAGCAAAGCAATGAGGTGGCGCTCTATGCCGCCGCCTATGCCGCGCGCCTGCCGGTGATGGTGAAAGGCCCGACCGGCTGCGGCAAGTCACGCTTCATCGAATACATGGCGTGGAAACTCAAGAAACCGCTGATCACCGTGGCCTGCAATGAGGACATGACGGCGAGCGATCTGGTCGGGCGCTACTTACTCGATACCAACGGCACGCGCTGGCTGGATGGCCCCCTAACCGTCGCAGCGCGCATCGGCGCGATCTGTTATCTGGATGAAATCGTGGAAGCGCGTCAGGACACCACGGTGGTGATTCACCCGCTCACCGATCACCGTCGCACCCTGCCGCTGGACAAAAAGGGTGAGTTGCTTGAGGCGCACGCTGATTTCCAGATGGTGATTTCCTATAACCCTGGCTATCAGAGCTTGATGAAGGACTTGAAGCAATCCACCAAGCAGCGCTTTACTGCGTTCGAGTTCGACTATCCCAATGCCCAACTCGAGGCCGGTATCGTGGCCAGGGAAACCGGCACGGATGAGAAGCTCGCCGCCAAGCTGGTAAAAATCGGCACGGCCGCGCGCAACCTGAAAGGCCATGGCCTGGACGAAGGTATCTCGACGCGCCTGCTGGTGTATGCAGCCACCCTGATCAAGGGCGGCGTGGACCCGCGCGATGCCTGCCGCATGGCGCTGGTGCGCCCGATCACCGACGATGCGGATATTCGCGAGACGCTGGACCACGCCATCGACGCGACGTTTGCATGAATCCGCTGTAGCCCGGATGAAGCCGAAGGCGGAATCCGGGAGGTGTGCCACTCAACCCCGGACTTCGCTACGCTGCATCCGGGCTACTTGAAACGACCATGACTGAAAACGAATACCAGCACCCGCTGATGCAGATCTACTGGAGGCAGCTCGACAGCCGCTTCCCGCAGGTCGAGGAGGTGTTCGAGGATTGCATGGTTGAAGCGTTGGCCATGCTCACGCGTGAGGGGCTCTCCGAATATCTGGACGCCGCCCGTTTTCTCGGGAAGATGGGGCGTGGCGCCGAGCCGATTCTGAATTTCCTGGAGGAATGGCCCGCCGTGGCGAAGGCCGCGGGCGAGGACGCATTGTTGCCTGTCATTACGCTGGTGCGCGCGATGACAAAGTCGCCCAATAGCAATGCGATCACGCCGTTTCTGCAAACCCTGGCGGCGGTGGCGCGCCGGTTGCCGTCTCAGGAGCAGATGCAGGACTACCTCGATCTGTCTCTGGATTTCATGGAGCGCACCACCGGCTCCATCCACGGCATTCACGAGACCTTCGCCAGCCCCGGCCTGCCGGATTTTTTTCAGCAGGCACCCGTGTTGCTGAACCAGCTGTCTCTCCAGGGCCTGAAAAGCTGGGTGGAATACGGCATCCGCCATTACAGCGATCATCCGGAGCGGCAGCGCGATTATTTCAGCCTGCAATCGGCAGACAGTCGTGCGGTCTTGCAGCGCGAACGGCACGGCACGCTGCTGGTCGACAATGAGCGCAAGCTGGGCCTCTACCTGCGCGCGCTGTGGCAGGACAGCGAGCACCTGGTGCCTTACTCCACCGCTTTCGACGAATTGCGCAAACCTATTCCTTATTACGACAAGCTCGGTATCCGCCTGCCGGATGTGTATGACGATGCGCATGGGGTGAGCGGCATCGACCGCTATCGCGCCGTGCTTGCGCATATCGTCGGTCACCGGCGCTGGAGCGAGGCGCAGTTCGCCGACAACCTGAGTCCGTTCCAGCGCATGGCCATCGAGTTCTTCGAGGACTCGCGCGTGGAGTACCTCAGCATGCGTGAGTATCCGGGCCTGCGCCGGATTTTCCTGGCGCTGCACCCCAAGCCGGTGGAAACCGCGTGCGACCCGGAAACCACCTCGTGCCTGCGCCATCGCCTGGCGATGCTGTCGCGCGCGCTGCTCGATCCGGACCACGGCTATCGGGACCCGCACATTATTGAATTTGCCCAGCGCTTCCATGAACTGATGCAGCAAGGTACCTCCAGCACTCAGGACATCGCCAGTTTGGCGATCAGTTATGTTGCCAGGACACGCCGCCCGAGCGACCAGTTCGCCAAGATCCACTTCGACGACACCGTGGTGGACTATCGCGACGACAACCGCCAGCTGTGGAAATTCATCGAGCAA
>CAYIQV010000319.1:0-2518 GCA_964365635.1 uncultured Acidiferrobacteraceae bacterium | reverse complement strand
CAGGCCAAATTGACCGGATTCAACCGCCTCGTGGTCGCCCTGCCAACCAGCTAGTCTGGCCGGTCACCGTTTGATCGGTTAGTATTCCTCCGCCACTTTTACGGAGGATAACTTCAATATGCGACTTCGGACGATTTTGATCACGGTGTTCCTGGCCACGAGCGGTACGGCGCTGGCGGATTCCATCGACATCAGCCTCAGCAACGACAGTGCCCAGGCTATTTATGCCACGGACTGGCGCACGGCCGAGTTCAACATGGGTGTGCTGTACAACAACGACAAGAATAACGGCCAGAATGACTGGGTCGCCAGCGCCGGCCTGCTGGCCCAGGGCGAGCAGCAAAGTGGCGGGTCACGCATTGAGGCCGGGTTGGGCGGCAAGACTTATCTCGCCTCCATCGGCAACCAGGATCTGCTGGCGTTGGGGTTGGGTGGGCAGCTGCGGGTATTTCCCAACAACGGCATCTTCGGTATCGGCGGTTATGTGTTTTACGCTCCGGACATCGTTACGGTGATGGACGGCAAAAAATTCTGGGAAACCGGTGTTCGCGCCGAGATGGAAATTATCAAGAAGACGGCGAGCCTGTATCTCGGTTACCGCAAGGTCCGGGCGGATCTGGACAACGGCACGCATGTCGTTATCGACAAGGGCGCCCACGCCGGTGTGAAAATCCTCTTCTGATCCCCGCCGGACGGCAGGTGGCACTGCCCGCGCATTCATGAAGAGCCTGTGGGATGACAACGCGGCCGCGCAGTTTCCAGGCGAACTGGGGCTGCGTGTCTACAGCTCGCACCTGCTCGGGCGCGAGACCGCACTGGTGCTGCACGGTGGTGGCAACACCTCGGTCAAAATCACTGAAAAAAACCTTCTCGGCGCAGACGAAACCCTGTTGTACGTGAAGGGCAGCGGCTGGGACCTGGAGCATATTGAGGCCGCTGGGTTTTCGCCCGTACGCCTCGACCACCTGCTCAAACTCGCCAAGCTCAGGCAGCTCTCCGACCCGCAGATGGTGAACGAGCTGCGCACGCACATGACCCGCGCCACCGCACCCACGCCTTCGGTCGAGGCGATTCTGCATGCCGTGCTCCCCTACTCATACGTCGATCACACCCACGCCGATGCCGTGGTGACGGTGACGAACACGACCAACGGCCTCGAGCGCATCCGCGAGATTTATGGCGACAGCGTGGTGATCATTCCCTACATCATGCCCGGCTTCGATCTGGCGCGCCTGTGTGCCGAGGAGTATGCCCGGCAGGCCGGGCCGAAGACCCTCGGCATGGTGCTCCTGAACCACGGCATTTTTTCCTTCGGCGCCACGGCCAAGGAATCCTACGAGCGCATGATTGATCTTGTGACACGCGCAGAAAATTATCTTGCGCAGCACAACGCCTGGGCGATTCCCGCCGCCACGGAAAAATCGGTTATGGCTCCGCTACGCCGGGAATTGGTCACGCTGCGGCGCGAGCTGTCCGCAGCTGCCGGGTCGCCGATGATCCTCGCCATGCACGACGATGCTGCGAGCCTCGCCTTCGTGCGGCGCAAGGACGTCGTGAGTATTTCGCAGCAGGGGCCGGCGACGCCGGATCACGTGATCCGTACCAAACGCCTGCCGATGCTTGGGCGCGATGTCGGCGCCTATGCCGAGGCCTATAAAAAGTATTTCAACGAGCATGGGCCCAAGGCGAAAGAGCCCAAGGCCATGCTCGACCCGGCGCCGCGCGTAATCCTCGATCCGGAATTCGGCGTGGCCACGGCTGGGCGCAATGCGAAAGATGCCGCGATCGCTTTCGATATCTACGCGCACACGATGGCGATCGTCGATCGGGGCACGCGCCTGGGCGGTTATCGTGCCCTGCCGGCGCAGGACCTGTTCGACATGGAATACTGGGATCTGGAGCAGGCCAAGCTCAAAAGCGGCGGCAAATCCCCGATGTTTTCCGGTGAAATTGCGCTGGTTACGGGTGCCGCCTCCGGCATCGGCAAGGCCTGTGTCGACAGTCTGCTCGCGCGCGGCACGGCGGTGGTCGGGCTCGACATCAACGCCGCGATTACGAGTCTTTATTATCGTCCGGATTATCTCGGGCTGGTGTGCGACGTGACCGATGAAAAGCAGCTCACCGACGCCTTGGAAAAAACCGCACGCACCTTCGGCGGACTCGACATGCTGATCTTGAACGCCGGCATTTTCCCGGCCAGTTGTCGCATCGAAGTGCTTGCCACCGCCGAGTGGCAGAAGGTGATGTGCATTAACCTTGATGCAAACTTCACGCTCCTGCGCGAGGCGCAGCCACTATTGAAGCTCGCGCCCAGGGGCGGACGCGTCGTCGTGATTGGCTCGAAGAATGTATCTGCGCCCGGCCCCGGCGCCGCCGCCTATTCAGCGTCGAAGGCGGCGCTCAACCAGCTCGCGCGCGTGGCGGCGCTCGAGTGGGGCGCGGATAACATCCGCATCAACTCGCTGCACCCCAACGCCGTGTTCGATACCGGCATTTGGACCGACGAAGTGCTCGCCGC
>CAYIQV010000318.1:0-2540 GCA_964365635.1 uncultured Acidiferrobacteraceae bacterium | reverse complement strand
GCCACGGCGATGGCGTCTTCGCTGGCAAACCCCAGTTTGACCACCGCGTCGCCAAAGGAGCCTTTATTCTGTGTCGCGGCCTTAGCCGCTCGATCACGCTGGTCCTCGGTGAGAACGCCGCTGGCGACGAGGATGTCGCCGAGCTGCAGGCTGGTGTTCATCGGCTGAAGTATAGCCTCCCCCTCGGTAAAGTCAAGAGGCTGTCTTTTTAGTCAGCCTCAACGAATCGTCCCAATAAATCTTGGCAGACCGCCCTCCTCCGCGCTGCCAAAATGACACGAAAAGCGCCCACGTCGGGATTGGCGGAAATGTTTGAACCCGCCGACCTCGATGTTACCTGGGCACGCACTGCTGAAAAACGGTGGCACAACCGGAACTGGAACGGCACGTCGATCCCGACCGGAACCCTTGGGCTCCGGCACGCTGTTATCCCGAATCAAGTCGAATTTGAATGCGCTGCGTCAAGACCCGCTGCAGTCTAAGCGGATCCAAACGAACCTCAATGAACGCAGCCCACGTCCGTTGCACGAACACACTCACGCTGCCCATTTCCGCGTGAATACGTTCCCGCAGTAAACTGCCTTTTACCAACAACTGGTTGAAGATGTGAGCGATCTGCATCAGCAGATAGAAAGACTTCGTCGCCCGGTTGTTCTCCGAAAAGGCATGCTCCAGCTCATAGCCACCGTTCTTTTGCGTGTTGAATCCTTGGTTCTCAATTATCCAGCGATCGCGGCCTCCTTGCGCCAAGCGTCTCACGTTTTTCTCATCGACCCGACGACGGCTAAGAAAGACAAACCGATGGCGCTCGATCACGTTGCCGTCATCGTCAAAAATCTCCTCGACGCACTCAAGCGCGTTCAGCGTCCGTCCTTCGTAGGCGATGTCGTTGACCCAGCGATACGTTTGCCTGCATTTCGTGCTCGGATAAAAGATCAGCTCCTGTCTCGCTCCCATTTTCTTGAGCGCCTCGTATTCCGCGAACACGGCCGGCATCCGTCCCTCTTTGAAGACGATTAAGTAATCCCACCGATTCTCTTCGCAGATCTTCAATACACGCTGGCACGCGAACAAATTGTCCAGCAACAAGCAGATGGGCAACTGCGGAAAATTCTCCTTGAGCTGCGCCGTCAATCGGTCAAAAGCCTTAAGCTCGCAATCCTGCTTTTCCACATCCTCCCGTTCGTTCTCGATAAACGCCGTCGAGATGGAAAGCGCCATCCCGTTATCGGTGATGAGCTTGGCCTCTAAAACCGGATGATAATACTGCGCTCCCGAAGACGTTTTCCGGATCAAGCAATGATCACAATGCTTGTGCGCGTAGACCAGGCAGCCGGTGCCGTCTATGGCGATCTTGTAGCGCTTATAAAGGCGGAATGGTTCAAGACATCGGGAACGAATCAACGCGCGAATGATCAACACCCGCAGAACATGCAGCCACCGCCAGTTCATCTTGCACAAAAGATAGTTCAGCGTGTCGCCGTGGGGAAGCAATCCCTCCGGCCAACCGAGCAGGGACTTTGATCGCGGAAAAGCGCGCCGAAGGATGATTGCAAAATTCTCAATGAACGCCGGCGTGCTGAGCTTGAACTTAATGTTCCGGCGTTGGCCTACGTGCAACATGAACGCCAGTATCCCCAGAAATATTTCGCCTTCGATCGGATAGGTGATCAGCTTCGGATTCCGCGGGTCCGGAAGATTGACCAGAGCGTTGAAAAAGTTCGGAACAAAATGGCGGATCGTTTTGACCAGCGCCGCCGGCAAGCAAAGCTCTTCGGTTTGGGTCACCTAGGATGGCTTATGCCAGTACCTCGTTCCTCCTCGGCGGATTTCCAGCTTCTCGCAGCGTCCTTTGCCTAGCGCCCTCAAACGCCGCTCGATTTCGCGGTCGATCTGAACCCACTCGGCCATCGCATTTACGTATTCCCGCCAATGCTCGGCGCGCCGACGGAAATAATCCACTTCATCCTTACGGACGTAGCGATGCCAAGCCTTGTGCGGCGTGGGAATGGACAGGTAATGGGCGGGTGCGCCACCCGGCCGGAAGCGGCGTTCATAGAAACTGGCCGCCACCATCGGCACAAACGACATGGCGATCCGCTCCAAGGCGGACCGCCTTCCTCTTAAGCGATGCACCTCTTGGCGCAGCTTGGCCAGCTGCAATCGTGTCATACAACGCATTATACACTATGCGTTGTACCATTGCAATCAAAAAAACGGCTTGCGAGGAATATTTATTCCGCGTTGTGGAAATACGGCTGATCCGACGTCGGCAGGCTGGTGCGAGGAATTTGGCTATTCGTTACTGCTGTCCTAAAGCACTCATAAAGACCGAGAAACCGGTGTCAAAAATACGCTTTATTTTAAAGCCTATTTTTATAACGAAATCTTTAAGTGCGCAGGCATGGCGCTGCTGCTAACATGATCACATGGCTGAACTAAACATCAATATTCGAATCACTCCGGGACTGGCGCGGTGCGCAATAGCCGTGGCGGCGATGACGGGGCTCGCCACCGAGCTTTCATCCGAAAGCCTTACC
>CAYIQV010000317.1:0-2545 GCA_964365635.1 uncultured Acidiferrobacteraceae bacterium | reverse complement strand
CGGGCGGGTATTTTTATCACTGCGACATGCTGCGCCCCGGCAGCAAGCTGGTCGAACGCGCGTACTACGCCTATCTGCGGGTCAGTCTGTCGGTGACGGCGATGCTGTTTCAGAGCGGCGCGGCGGCGCGTAACTGCAAGAAATACTTTATCGACGCGTTGAGCCTATTCTACTCGGCCGAAGAGCTATCGCAATTGCTGCGGCATACGGGCTACGAAAACGTTTCGAGCAAAACCCTGCTGGGCGGGATGATCGGATTTCACAAAGCGATGAAGCCTTAGTTCCGCCAGTTCGGGAGACGTCCGTGGATAAGGCCCGCGTCCTGTGCGCCATGAGCGGTGCGATGATGCAGGAGTTCAGCACGCGCACCGCCGCGGGGCTGGCGGATTACACGCTGTTCAGGTTGCTGCTGCCGGCGTTTCGGGCGTTTCTCGATATCAATGTCAGGAAGGAAATTGAGAAGGATCGCCTTGTGATCCTGCATGCGGCGGCCGCGCAGCGCGCGGGCAGCGCGCCGCAGGAAGCGGATATCCAGCAGCTTTTGCAACAGGCGCGCGAAATCGATCAGCAGTTTCTGCAACAGGCCGCCGTGTTTCCCGTCAGCATTCACATCGAATACCGCGACATTGAACAGTTCCGTCGGCGCCGGATCGAGCGGCTGCTCGAACTGGCCGGGCGTTTGCTCGCGCAATGGCAAGTAACACCACGGTTCCGCGCGGTGGTGGCCAGTCTTTATGACCCCGATGCGTTCCGGGCCCTGTTGCGCGAGATACTGGAACTTTACAGCGCCGAAACCAAAATGCTGAGCCACTCGGTGCACATTCCCCAGATATTCAATTTTGCCCGTGACTCGCTGTCTGAAACCGTTCATACCGTCATGATCAGCGTGGCCAATGGCCTGGCCGACGAACTCACGCACAAGGTGTACCGGCGCGTGCACTTGTCTTAGCACTAAAATCGCGGCGGGCGGCCATCGTCGCCATGCATCCAGACAAGAAATAAAAAAGGCCCGCAGTCGCGGGCCTTTTTTATTCAGTTGGCGTTGTTAGCGCGGTTTTCCAGGATGTTCCGGACGATCCGGGCGTCCAGCATGATCAGGCCGCTCGCCGCCCTTCTCCGCTCTTTCATGCTTTTCGTTTTTCTCCGATCTCTCCCTGCGCGCTTCCTTGCGCATCTCGTTGCGCACGTGCCTGGCCTCGCGCACTACAGGGCCGAGCTTGAAGCCAAGATCCTTGGCGATCTTGCCCCAGCCCATCTTGTCGGCGCGCATGGCGCTGATCTTGTTCAGCGCGTCGGTCATGGTCGGATAGTCCTTGGGATTGGACTGCGTCAGATGCTGTGCCATCGACAGCTCAATGGTGGTTTCGCCCCAGCCCTGCTTGTTGGCGTGCAGGCCCTGCACCACGCCGGAATCAACCTTGAACTGCTTGGCCAGTTCCTGAGCCCGCGTCTCCGCTTTCACCGTGGCCGTGTCCTTATCGATATCCTTGCGCACGGATTCGAGATTTGTCTCATCCTTTTTGTCGTCGGCCTGGGCCCAGAGGGGAATTCCCAGCGCCAGCAACAAAATCAATCCACTCAATACAGTTTTTGCGGTCGTTTGGTTCATGGTCAATCTCCTCGAAGAACTTGGTTGCTCGGCGTATTCAAGCACAAAAAACGATACGGGTGCTAACCGCTGAGCGGCCGAATCAGGCCTCCCATTCCTCCAGCGGCGAGCTGGGCTGGTGCTTGTCCGTCAACAGACGCTTGGCTTTGATTTCGTCTTCGGCGAAGGTCATGCGGATGGCATTGGGGTTGTCCGGCGATTCCTTCTGCCGCAACTCGCGGCAAAGGTCCTTGGCTTCCTTGTACTTGTCGAACCGGCTTACCAGCGCAGGGGGTTTACCGGCGGAGATTTTGAAAACGAAATAAGGCATGGCGTGCGTGTTCCCGTGATGATTAAAAGCGGCGAAATGCTACTCCGGCGTCCCGTCGTTGTCATTATTCCCCGACATGCAGCAGCTGACCGCGCACCCGCGCCACCTTGAAAAATGCGAGGAATGAAAGAAAACCGGCGGAAAGATAGAGAACATTGAGCGCCACGGCATACCACAGCAAATCCGTGCGGAAGGTGTGGTCAAACAGCACCGCACGCATGCCTTCGAACACATGGCTCGCTGGCAGCATGGCCGCCACGTATTGCAGCCAGGTTGGCAGCGTCGCGATAGGATAGTACACCCCGCTGATGGGCTGCACCGCAAAGATTGCAATCCACGCCATGCTCTCCGCGCCCAGACCATAACGCAGCACAATGCCCGACACCAGCAAGCCGATGGACCAGCCCATCACGATGAGATTGAGAAAGAAGGCGAGCAACGGCAACCCCAGGCTGAAGATGGAAAAATCAAACAGGGGAATTGCAATCAACGCCGCGCCGCCGACCCCGATCAGCGTGCGTATCAGGCTCATCGTAATCAGCGAACACGCGAGTTCAAACGGCCGCAACGGGCTCACAAACAGGTGCCCAAGGTTGCGTGACCACATCTCTTCCATGAACACGAGC
>CAYIQV010000316.1:0-2557 GCA_964365635.1 uncultured Acidiferrobacteraceae bacterium | reverse complement strand
CAGCGGTCCTCCGCCATGCCCTGCTTGAGAAATTCGGCATGCACGGTTTCCACCATGTTCACGGAACCGCAGGCATAGACCTCGCTGCCCGCCAGGTCCGGGAAGTCCTGCAAGATGGCCTCATGCGCGCGCCCGGTGCGGCCGGTCCAGTTATCTTCCGGCGCCGGTTCGGACAGGATCGGCACGAAGATGAAATTGTCATGTTCGCGCGCCCAACGCTCGGGCAGCTCCTTCATGTACATGTCCTTGAGTGAACGCACGCCCCAATAGAGATACATCTTGCGCTTGAGGCCCACCTGAAACGCGTACTCGACCATGCTCTTCACCGGGGCAAAACCAGTGGAACCGGCAACAAAAATAATCGGCCGCTCTGCCGCTCCCGACTTCCTGTCTCCCGCGGCATTTGTGCTTCCCTGCACGTCACCGTCTTCGTGCAGATGGAACGATCCCAACGGCCCCTCGCAGCGCAGGACATCACCCGGCTTCATCGCGTTGAATACATAGGTGGTGAACACGCCACCTGGGATCAGCTTGATGTGCAATTCGATCACATCGGAAACCCGTGGCGCGGTGGTAAAGGAAAATGCGCGGCGCTCCCGGTCCTCCAGCACGATATTGATGTACTGACCGGCCTGAAATTCGATCGACCTGCCATCGAGCATCTTGAGGTCCACGCGCATGATATCGCGCGTGAGGGGTTCCAGTTTCTCTACGCGCGTCATGAAGGTGCGAACCGGGAATCCCGCCGCGGCACCGATGCCTTCGCATTCCAGATCGAGATCGGACAGGGGCGTGGCGCAGCACATCAGCGCCTTGCCCTCGCGCCGCTCCGCTTCCGTCAGCGCGCTCGGCTGGTACACACCGTAATCCACCGTGCCCTGGAGAATGGAACATTTGCATAGGCCGCAGCCGCCACTGCGGCACTCAAAGGGCAGCGGTATGCCCATGCGCAGGCCGGCCTCGAGAATGGTTTCTCCCGGACGTGCGACGATGACCTCATCACCGGGGCGAACGGTGAGCCGAAATTCTTTCGTCCCGGAACGCCGCTGGGGCGGCAACCACGGCAACAACAGAAGCAGCATCGAGCCGGCGCCCGCCGCCAGCCATATGTGTTTGGGAGACCAGGAGTACATCAACGGAAAGGCCGGCAAGTAAAACCAATCGATGTTGATGGAGGTCACGACCGTATCCAGATTCGCCGGCCCCTGGCTCACGACCGGCCACACGAGCGTGAGCACAACCAGCGCCAGCAACAGGGTAATGGTGAGGTAACGCGGCGGCGCGGTCTCGGCCTTGGCCACGCGCTGGGTGTGAATCCACAAGGTCATCAATAATACCAACGAAATACCGATATGCATGAAGGCGAGCAGCGAGAACAAGCGGTCATTCACGCTGCCTTCACGCAGAAAATTGCGCGCCATGGGCTCGGAAAAAAACGGCAACCAGTCGAGCCACTCGGCCGTGGCGATCGTGGCAAATTGCGCCAGCCGGTCCCATGGCAACATGAAACCGTTGACTCCCGACGCATACACGAACCAGAGCACCGCGACGCCGCTGACCCACGAGAACCAGCGGAAACCACGGTGATGGTCGAACAGGAAGTGACGCAGCAGGTGCAGCACCATTGCCAGCACCATCCCGTCGGAGGCATAGCGGTGCAGGCCGCGCATGATCTGGCCGATATACCACTGCTCATGCGAGATACGTTCGACTGAGGCGTAGGCCTCTTTTACACCGGTGTCGAAAAAGATATAGAGGTATACGCCGCTGGCCACGGCAACCCAGGTCATGAGGTAGGCGATGGCGCCCAGGTGGTACAATGGGTTCAGTCTGTCACCGAAGACGACATTGAAGCCTTTCTCCAGACGCAGGAATATCCACTGACCAACATGTTGCACCAGCTTAAGCACGGCGATTTTCTCCCGGGGCCTCGAAAAAATGAGGCGCTATTCGAACAGTTAACGTCATTCCTCAACCTTGATTCAGGTCAACATAGCCACATGATACATTTGTTCTTCTGTGGATACGTGAATTGACGTACACCCTACCCTGCGTTAGTTTAACCCTTGTTTGTATATGCCTTATGGAGGCCTCGTGGTAAAAAAATCCGGCGCAGCTCCCGACTTTGAAGCCGCCCTCGCGGAACTGGAAAAGCTCGTGGAAAAAATGGAATCCGGCGAGCAGAGTCTGGAAGACTCCCTGAAATCCTTTCAACGCGGAATCGAACTCACCCGCACCTGCCAGAAGAGTCTGAAGGAAGCCGAGCAACGCGTGGAGAAGCTCATCCAGCAAGGTGACGCGTTCAAGACCGAAGCGCTCGACACCGCTGAAGAAGACTGAGTTCTTTCGGTTGTCTCCCATGAACGACACACTGCGACAGTTCCAATTGCGGGTGGAGCGCGCCCTGGATGCGCTTCTCCCGGCAGAGAACACCGCCCCGCAACGGCTCCATGAAGCCATGCGTTATGCCACGCTCAATGGCGGCAAACGTGTGCGTGCGAGCCTCGTCTACGCCGCCGGCCAGGCCGTCGGCGCCCCGGATGCGCAACTGAACATC
>CAYIQV010000315.1:0-2567 GCA_964365635.1 uncultured Acidiferrobacteraceae bacterium | reverse complement strand
GGTGGTCGTGCCCTCGATCACCATCGGCTCGAGTTTCTTCTCGATCTTGCCATCGGCGCCAATGATGGTGGCGGTGATCGCCGCCCCGCGAATGCGCGTCCCGGTCTTGTCGTCGAACAGCGCTACCAGCAGGTGGCTTTCGCCAGCCGACGGGCCGCCATGCATCCCGCTTTCGGGATGCTCGCGCGGGTGCCCGCGCACGAGTTCCGCCGGCATCACACCGAAGTAGATCGCCACGCCGTCCACAACTTGGCGATAGCCACCCGCCGCCACGGTGGCGGATACCAGCAGCAGCAGTCCCGCGAGCAGCCACCCAAGTTTTGTTACGCATGCTGTTGTCATGACACACCTCCACGAAAAACTGTAATCGGTGGTTTCCGATCGGCGGCGTTGCCTACTTCTTCGAACCTCCGGCCGATGGCTTCATCATCTCCCCCATCTGCTTGCGCATCTCCTCCATCTGCTTCTGCATGTCGGCGTCCATCATCATGCCCTTGCCCGCCATGCCGGGCATCCTGTCCATCATGCCCACCATCTCGCGCATGCGCTCGACCATCTGCTTCTGTTCGGCCGCGCTCAGGTTGTCCTTGGACATGCGGCTAGATATTTCCATCATCTGGCTGGACATGTCGCGCATCGTGCCGGACATCTGCTGCGCGCCCGGCCCGCCCATCATGCCGCCTCCACCCATCTGGGCATAAGCGGGCAGCGCCAGCACAAGCCCCAGCACCAGTAAACCCGCTCCCAACCGGTTACACGTTGACTGTTTCCTTGTTTTGCTCCTTTGTCGTGGGGATTGCTTCCCGATTGTCATGGCGCCCCGTGATGGGACGCTCCTTTTCCGGATCGACCGACTCCGAAATCGGTGCACCGTACAGACACCGCCCTCTCACGGCAGCGCGCGCTTCATGCCGAAGCGCGGAATGAACGTCGGCGTACGCGCACGATAGCGCGCATACGCCTCGCCGAACTCTCGCTCGACCTCCTGCTCCTCGCGCCACGCCAAGCGCACATACATATAGACAAGTACCGGAAACATGACGACGGTAAGCAGCGTCGGCCACTGCAACAGGAAGCCGAACATGATCAACACGAAACCCACGTACTGCGGATGGCGGATGCGCGCGTACGAGCCGGTCGTCGCCAACGTGTGATTCTTCTGTGCCGCATACAACACCCGCCAGGCGTTCGACAGCAGGATGAACCCGCCGCCGATGAACGCGAAACTCAACAGGTGAAACGGCCCGAAATGTGGGTTGGCCTTCCAGCCGAACAGCATCTCGAGCAGATGCCCGGCGTCGTGCGAAAGCCAGTTCACATTCGGATAGCGGCTCTGCAGCCAGCCCGAAAACAAATAGATCGTGAGCGGGAAGCCATACATCTCGGTAAACAGCGCGACGATGAACGCCGATATGGCGCCGAAGGAACGCCAGTCGCGCGTCGTCTGCGGCTTGGCGAAGCTATAGAGAAAAATGATGAACACGGCCGAGTTGATCACGACCAGTGCCCAGAGGCTGTAGGCGGGAACGCCGGTATCAGTGCTCATGACCACCTCCCCGCCGCGATTCATCGCCGCGCGCGCCGTGACCACCGTGGCCGAACAGGTGCAGCAGCGGGCACAATGCCACCAACAGGAACGGCAGCGCGCCAAAGACGTGGGCACGATGCTCGGTAAGCAGGAAGAACGCGGCGATGGCGAGGAAACCGATCAGCACCCAGTTGAATCGCGGTCCCCGCCCGGTTGAGTCATGCATCTGTTGTTCACGAGTCATGGCAAGCACCTCTCAGCCTTCATGGTTTTCCTTCTGGATGAATTTTGCCGGCGGCAGGCGACGTCTCCGCGGCGCCACGGTCCCCCGGCTTGCGCCCAACCGCGTCGAGCGGGCGCAGCACGCGCGTCGCGAGCCACCAGGCGTACAGCGCCGCACCGAGGCAGGAGACGAAGATGGCGATAAGCACGGCGGTGAGCGACGTCACTCCCCACCACAGCAGGATCGGCGCCGCCACCAGTACCATCGCCAGCGTGCACAGGCCGATGCGGTAGCGGTTGCTGAAAGTTCTTCCCCGATTCATACCGTAAGCCGCTGGCGCTTAAGCAGCGCCGAGTTGACAATCACCGACAGCGACGAGAGCGCCATGGCCGCGGCGGCGATAATAGGATTGAGAAAGCCGAACGCGGCAATCGGGATACCAATGCTGTTATAGATGAACGCCCAGAACAGGTTCTGCTTGATCTTGCGCATGGTGGCGCGCGACAGCCGGATTGCCGCGACCACGTCGCGTACGTCGTTCTTGACGAGGATGATCCCGCCGGTCTCCTTGGCGACATCCGAGCCGCTACCGATGGCGATGCCGATATCGGCGGCGGCCAGCGCTGGCGCGTCGTTCACGCCGTCGCCCACCATCGCCACCACTTTGCCTTGCTTCTGAAGGTCCTGGATCACGCGCGCCTTGTCGGCCGGGAGCACCTCGGCAATGACCTTTTCGATGCCCAGTTCGCGCGCGATCGCGATCGCGGTACGCTGGTTGTCGCCGGTGAGCAGGATCACCTCGATGCGTTCCTGCCT
>CAYIQV010000314.1:0-2570 GCA_964365635.1 uncultured Acidiferrobacteraceae bacterium | reverse complement strand
GTCCCTGGGGAGTGCGTCCCTGAACTTTCCACACTGGATTCCGAATACCCTGAATAACCAGCCTAGTTTGCCACGCCGTGGAGCACGTCCACGATTACGCGCGTTTTGCCGTCCATCAGTACGACATCCTGACCCACGCGCAGGCGAACATGGGAGGATGATAGCGGCGACAGCTTCGGCTCCAGCTCGCGCGGCAACGGTTCGGTTTTGGCTCCTGCTGGCAAGACACGTCCAATAACAGCTTGTACCTTTGTCGTTGTGCCTTTTTGGCCGGCGTGGGTCCGGTAATATTCTTCGATCACCCGGCGATCACTGGGGCTGAGACGAATATCCGCTGCTTTGCTGTCATCCTTCAGAACAACCTTACCAGAGGTAGCGGTGTAGGCGGCGCACCCGCCCAGCATCACCGCCAGCAACAGCCATAACAGATATCGATGCACAGAAATCTCCTTCTTGGGTTCCACGACAAAATGATAAAATGGGTCACAGGGGAATGGCGCTTATCTTAGGCGGTTCCACCATCAATGTAGGGTGGGTTAGGCACGCCGTTTGTGCCGTAACCCACCGAACGTGCCGTGAGGCACTCATTAAAAAAATGCGTTGAGTTGCTGCGCAACGCTTGGTGGGTTACGCAAACAGCGCTAACCCACCCTACATTTATTCTTACTCTGTGCGCTCTGTGATCTCTGTGGCTGAAGTTTTTTGATTTTCAATTTGTACCGTGTCATTTCCCTGATGGATAATGCCGCAGGGTTTTACCGACATAGAGCTGGCGCGGACGGTCGATGCCATGGGACTCTTCCTGAAGTTCCAGCCAGTGACTGACCCAGCCGGCCGTGCGCGCGAGCGCGAAAATCGCCGTGAACATGTTCATCGGGAATCCCATGGCCCGCAGCAGGATGCCGGAGTAGAAATCCACGTTGGGGTACAGCTTGCGCTCAATGAAGTATTCGTCCTTGAGCGCGATCTCCTCGAGTTTCATCGCGATCTCGAGCAGGGGATCGTTGATGCCAAGCTGGTCGAGCACCGCGCGCGCCGACTTCTGGATCACGCGCGAGCGCGGGTCGAAGTTCTTGTAGATGCGATGCCCGAAGCCCATGAGCCGGAACGAATCGTTCTTGTCCTTGGCGCGGGCCAGGGCCTTGGGGATGTTCTCCACCGAACCGATCTCCATGAGCATCTTGAGCACGGCTTCGTTAGCCCCGCCATGCGCCGGGCCCCAGAGACTGGCGATGCCGGCGGACATGCAGGCGAAGGGATTGGCGCCGCTGGAGGCCGCGAGGCGCACCGTTGAGGTCGAGGCATTCTGTTCATGATCCGCGTGCAAAATAAAGATCACGTCGAGCGCGCGGGCCAGCACCGGGTTCACCTCATAGTCCTGGCTTGGCAGGCCGAACATCATTTGCAGAAAATTTGAAGGATAATCGAGGCGGTTGTTGGGATAACGCTGCGGCCGGCCGGTGGAATAGGTGTAGCTCGCGGCGGCGATCATCGGCATCTTGGCAATCAGGCGGATCGCCGCCAGATTGCGATTGTTGGCATCGCGAATGTCCATGACATCGTGATAAAAGGCCGAGAGCGCGCCGACCACACCGACCATGACCGCCATCGGATGCGCGTCACGGCGGAACCCGCGGTAAAAGCTCATCACCTGCTCGTGCAGCATGTTGTGCTGGTTGAGCACATCCTGAAAGGAATGCAACTGCTCCTTGGTCGGCAGCTCGCCGTTCACCAGGAGATACGCCACCTCAACGAACGTGGAGCGCTCCGCCAGTTCCTCGATGGGATACCCGCGGTAGAGCAGGACGCCTTTGTCGCCATCCACAAAGGTGATCGAGCTCTTGCACGAAGCGGTGGAACGGAAGCCAGGATCGAAGGCCAACAGGCCATGCTGCGAATACAATGTCTGGATATCCACGGCGCTGGGGCCAAGCGTGCCGTCCAGCACCGGCAGGCTGTTTTCGTTCTGGTCCTCGGTCACCGCGGCATTAACGAATTTTTTTACCATGGCATGCACTTTCCTTTCTGAACATTATTAAGGATTAACCATCCAGCCGGCGCTGTCCAGCCAAAACGACCGCTCAGGGGCGGCGGTACACCCATTCCAGCAACGCCTTTTGCACCGCCTCGCCGGCGGCAGTATCCGCCTGCGCATGGTTGTGCAGGCAAACCACGATCAGACGGCGTCCTTGCTGATCAAGCACATAACCGGCAAGGGTACGCACATCGTTCAAACTGCCGGTTTTAAGATGAAGCTGTCCCTCCATGTCCGTGCCGCTGAAACGACGACGCAGCGTACCATCCATGGCCGAAATCGGGAACGACGATATGAATTCCGGCATGTACGGGCTCTGCCATCCGGCGAGCAGCACTTCGCCCAAATGCCGTGCCGAGATGCTTTCCTCGCGCGAGAGCCCGGCGCCGTTTTCGAGCTTCAACTCCGGAAAATTGAGGCCACGGCGCTTAAGCCAGTCGCGAACCACCTGAATGCCACCCTCGGTGGTGCCGGGCGGACCGGCCTTTTCGGCGCCCATGGTCAGCACCAGTTGGCGCGTCATGACGTTGTTACT
>CAYIQV010000313.1:0-2585 GCA_964365635.1 uncultured Acidiferrobacteraceae bacterium | reverse complement strand
CGAAGCCATTCGAAGTCTGGGACACCGCGCTACTGGGTTTTGTTTTGCGCGTGCAGCCGAGCGGTCTCATGAGTTATGTCGTGCAGCTCGCGCGCGGCCGGCGCCTGACGCTGGGGCGCGTGCCGCTCATGACGACGGAAGAGGCACGACGCCAGGCGCAGATCAAACTCGCCGAGGTCGCGAGCGGCGGCGATCCCATCGCGGAGCGGCGCAAGCTGCGCGCTCATACCCTCCAGACCTATCTTGATCAAGTATACAAACCTTGGGCCGAGCAACACCACAGGCGCGGCAGCGACACGATTGCCCGGATTAATGCCTGTTTTGCCGAGGACTTCGGCGGGAGAAAGTTGCACGAGATCAATGCATGGGTGGTCGAGAAGTGGCGCACTGTGCGCCTGAAGAGTGGGGTCAAGGCAACGACCGTCAACCGCGATCTGGGCGTACTCAAAGCGGCGCTCGCAAAGGCCGTGGATTGGGATCTTCTCGATTTTCATCCGCTCGCCAAGGTCAAGCCCTCCAAGGTTGACCAGGCCGCCCGCATCCGGTTTTTGAGCGATGAGGAAGAGCGCCGGCTGCGTGAGGCGCTGGATGCGCGCGAGGCGCGGATACGCGCCGCCCGGATGTCGGGGAACGCCTGGCGGCGCACGCGGGGTTATGCGGAGCGCGCCGAGATCGAGGTGGATGCGTTTGCCGATTACCTCAAGCCCTTGGTACTTCTCGCGCTCAACACCGGTCTGCGCCGTGGTGAACTCTTGCAGCTTACTTGGGTTGATATCGATCTGGAACGCCGCATGCTGACCGTTCGCGGCGAGGGTGCGAAGAGCGGCCGCACTCGGTACGTGCCACTCAATGTCGAGGCCTTGGCGGTGTTGCGTGGGTGGAAAGGGAACGCCGGCTTGGAGGCCGGTACGGCCTTCACCCGCCACGGCGCAGATCTCGCGAGCGTCAGGAAATCCTGGGCAGGATTGCTGGAGGCGGCCAAGATCGAGCACTTCCGGTTCCACGATTTGCGCCATAGCTTTGCCAGCAAGCTGGTCATGCGTAATGTGAGTATCAATACCGTACGTGAACTGCTTGGGCACAGCGATCTCAAGATGACCATGCGCTACGCGCATTTATCGCCGGATCACAAGCACGCGGCGGTCGAGCGGCTCATGGAAGTCGCCTAAATTCTTTTCCCCGTTTCAAGCCGGAGTTTCCTAAAAAAAACCCGGCGTAGTCACGGGCGTTGCCTTTTGCTTCAGGTAAATTTTCCTTAAGCAAAATACCTCCCTGCCGATTGATTTGCCGCCAAGCCATTGATTATACGGTGGACAAACCTTGCCCTGTTTTGTCCACACAACACTACGGATAGTACCTCACACCAATGATCACATAGATATAGCTTGGACAAACCTTGGGTAGTTTTGTCCCACTGCCTTCCGTAGTAATAGGCACACCAACAAACAGAGGCACATTATGAACGAAAAACTCTCATATTCGATTGACGATGCCTCGTCGGCGCTCGGCGTATCGAGGCAGACGATTTATCGTTTGATCGCCGACCAGGATCTGCGGACCGTGCGGATACGTGGGCGACGGATCATTCCAGCTGCTGAGATATCTCGATTGCTCGCCGGTTCGACTTCACTCAAAGCGAAGTCGGCAGGGGGTGCGCCATGACGGACGAAACCTGTCCTAATTGCAATCAAATGCTCTCAAAATCGTTCCATTACAGGCGTGGCGAGGTCGCCGGGCGAAAAATCCTCGAACAATGCGAAGGCGATGAAAAGAAACGCGCGGGTTGGCTGCGGTTTCTGGGTGCGTACTGCGAGGTATTCTCTGCCGCGCCGACGGATGCCCTGGATTATCTTGAAGGCACACGCGCGACGGTCGAACAAGTACCGAAATAATGGCGACTGACACCAAAGTTGTACAACTCGAAAAACGAAATAGCACCCCGCCGCCGACGGACAGTGACGATACCATGCCCGAGATCCGTCACATTGATGGCGATTTGCCGAACGTAATCGACCAAACCATCACTGCGGTTGCAACGCTTGGCGATCATGGCTGTTTCGTATTCGCGAACCGTCTTCACCGCATCCACGCCGCCCATCTCCCCGAAAAAGGGGATGTCTGTCGTCCGGCCGGCGCGGTACGCCTGTACCCAGTCGATGCTACTCATTTCGCCGAGCTTGCGACCAAGACAGGGCGACACTTTCGATGGGATCGGCGTTCGGAAGATTGGCGTTTGATGAACTGCCCACGGCGCGTCGCCGAGGCCGCCCTGGCTCGCGGCCACTGGCCCACGTTTCCGCACCTAACCGGGATCATCGAGACACCATCCTTGACGGCGGCTGGAAAGCTGATCGATAAGCCCGGCTTTCATTCGAGCGGCTTGTATCTAACGGAACGACCGAGCAACTACAAATCGCCGAGCGCGATGCCATCGATAGCCGAGGCGCGCGCTGCGGCTGACAGACTCAAGGAAGTCTTTTCCACATTTCCTTTCGTCAACGAGGCTGATGGTGCCGCTGCGGTCGCGGCGATCATGACCGCCCTGAACCGTCGCTCGATGCCCAGCGCGCCGATGGTGGCGATCA
>CAYIQV010000312.1:0-2590 GCA_964365635.1 uncultured Acidiferrobacteraceae bacterium | reverse complement strand
CCCCAGCACCGCCGTCACCCGACTTTTGCCCGTTGTCCCGAACCCGGCGAGCGGCATGAACGAACCATCCTCCTCCGCGCGCGTGAACGCAAGAGGACACAGCCCCGCGAATAGTTCGTTCTTTAACTCTTGGCGCGATGGGGATATTCTTCGCGCCGGAAACCGACCGTGTCCGTCCGCAAACCCGCCTCGCCCGTGCCGAAGATCGCCGCGCTGCTCGAACGCCTGGCCAGGCTCGGACGCGCCGGGCGTTTCCGCCGCGGACTCAACCCGGTGCAAGGGGATGCGCTCAACTACCTCGCCGTCGCCAACCGTTATTCGCGCAACCCGAGCGCGCTCGCCGACTTCCTCGGTTCGACCCGGGGCACTGTCTCCCAGACCTTGATCACGCTGGAGCGCAAGGGCCTGATCGCCCGGCGGACCGATCCTCGCGACAGGCGCGCCATCACCCTCGAACTCACGCGCGAGGGGTGGGCTCTGCTCGAAAGCGGCGACGAAACCGCCGTCGAAAGGGCCGCGCGCGGCATTTCCGGGGCCAATCAAGCCATCCTCGCCGGTCTTCTGGACGAGTTGCTCGCCAAGGCGCAGCGCCAGAACGCCTTTCGTACCTTCGGGATGTGCGGCACGTGCATCCACTTCCAGCGCGACGGCTCGGGCAAGGTCGCGGGCGGCCCGCACCGCTGCGGGCTCACGAGCGAAGCCTTGAGCGATTCCGATTCCTTGCTGATCTGCCGCGAGCACACGACGCCGAAGGCGGCTTAAAAAAATCTCCGCGCTTACGGCCTGAGATGGCGGCGGCCATCGTCGCTCTTGCCTCGGACCATCGGCACGAAAGCGACCAGGAGCTTGTTTTCGGATGTCAGTGCTTGCTGAGTTCCTCGAGTATACGCCTGACGATTTCGGCAAGAGCTACGCGAGGGGCAATATCTCGAATATAATTTATGATCCCGCGTTGAACCCCGGGGCTGATTTCCCGGCCACCGGCGATGACGAAACGGATTTTTTGATCGGTTTTTGGATCGCGAAGTATCACGCCGGGATGATTCCCGGGGATGATTGTCATCTCGATTCCGTTCGCCTTGCAGAGGTCACGCAACTTCTTTAACCATTTTCGAGCATCTCGGGGGCGCATATGATGCCTCCTCGGTTGACCCGGTTTGGTTCATTGTGAAATCATCTGTCGCGACCATCTATTTGGAAGCTATAAACAGATATGATTATTAAATCAATTGAAATATTATTACTCATTATATTGTTCTTGAAATTTAGAATAAAGTCCTTTACTTACAATATATAAATGATAAAATACACCGTTGTCGTGCATTGTTGTTTTAACATTCAGTTATGTGCGACAAACCGATTCTGGCCCCGTGAGTTGACGCCGCCCCAGGGCGGCAACGAACCGAGGCGGCGAGGAGCTTCGGGAGGTTCTGTGAGCAGATACGATTTTTTGAGCTCCCAGCAGCGACCACGAGTGTTTCGCCGCATCAGCTAAAATCAATACCCCCCATATCCACTGATGAGGAAATCAAGATGCACCGATATGTTTACGCGTTTCGACGCGAAGCTGAGGATGGAGAGGTTTTTTTCCGCTTTCCCCGTTTTCCCGAGATAATTTTCGCTCTTGATCGGGATACGTTGAGAACCAAGAGCCAAGAGGACATCGCGGTTGATGCCCATGACGCGGTTATCACGGCCTTGCAGGCGATCATCGTCACTCGCGAGGAGGTTCCCGCGGGAGACGATACGGCTTTGGTGCAAGCCGATGGCTTTGTGCATCTTTCTGTGCGCGAGTCGATGAAACTTGAGCTCTACAAGCTTTACAAGGAAAACGCCGGATCAATTGCCGACTTCGCCCGTTCGCTCGGCAAATCGGAGACAGCGGCGCGCCGGCTTCTTGATCTTCGACACAGTTCACGGTCAAGCGAGATCGAAAAGGCCGTGGCGGTGTTTGGCAAGCGGCTTGCCCACGATTGGGCCTTGGAGAAAGCTGCTTAAGCTTCCACACACAATCTCTTAGCGGCGGCGTGAGAAATGGCGACGGCGCCTCGGATTAATCCATCTCAATAGCCTTATGGCCTGAGATGGCGGCGGCCATCGTCGCTCTTGCCTCGGACCATCGGCACGAAAGCGACCGGGAGCTTGTTTTCGCAAACGAGCTTGCCGTTTTCGCCCTTGGCGCAGCGCAGCAACGTTTGCGGTTCCCACTGCTTTCCCAGGGGGATCACCAGCCGCCCGCCGGGCTTGAGCTGCTCGGCGAGGGTTTCGGGCACCTGTTCCGGCGCGGCGGTGACGATGATGGCATCGAACGGCGCCGCCTCGGGCCAGCCTTTGAAGCCATCGCCGATCCGGACATGGACGTTGGCGTAGCCGAGATCCTTGAGGCGCGCCTCCGCCGTGCGGCCCAAGGGCTCCACGAGCTCGATGGTGAAGACCTCGCGGGCGAGCTCCGCCAGTACCGCCGCCTGGTAGCCCGAGCCGGTGCCGACCTCCAGCACCTTATCGGTCGGTTCCAGATCGAGAAGCTCGGTCATCAGCGCGACGATGAACGGCTGCGAGATGGTTTGGCCATGCCCGATCGGGCGCGGCC